>CAYJGQ010000005.1:42410-44571 GCA_964369885.1 uncultured Oscillospiraceae bacterium | reverse complement strand
GGTAAGTGTGTCGCAATTCAGAAACGCACTCTCCCCTATCGTTTTAAGGCTTTGGGGGAGGTCGATGGAGGTGAGGTCGGTGTTCGCAAACGCACCATCTCCAATCGTTTCAAGGCTTTGGGGGAAGGTGATGGAGGTTAGTTGGTCGCAATCAGCAAACGCACCACTCTCAATCGTTTTAAGGCCGGCGGGGAGGGTAACCGAGGTGAGGGAAGTGCAATCATTAAACGCCCCTTGCACAATTTCTCTAAGCTGGCTACCCTCCTCAAATGTGACCGAGGAGAGTTTGATGCAACCATCAAACGCCTCATACCCAATTGATGTTACGGTGTTAGGGATGCTGACGGATTCGAGGAAGATACACTCCTCAAACGCATAAGCCCTAATTAAGGTTACGCCGGATTGTATGATGATCGTTTTGACGGCCGATATGTTTGCTGGTTTTCCTCTGCCAACATTACTCCAATGATTCATACCGTCTTGACTTGTTATGGTCAATGTGCCGTCACCTGCCAACACCCAACCAGTCCCCGAGTCAATATCCGCCCCAAACGCCACGCCTTGTAGCATTGTCAGCGATAGCGCAAGTGCGAGCATTAAAGCAAAAAATCTTTTCATTTTCATTCTCTTATCTCCTTTTTTATGTACTTTGTTTATTTTAGCATATTTTGGGGCAGGGGGCAATTAGTTGTTAGTAAAGGGCAAGGACTATGAGAGGATAGAAAACAGAGGATAGATAAGAGCAGTGTGGGGTGGGGGCACCACCCTGTAGGGAAGGCATCCGATGCGCTGCGCCGTGGGATATACAATAAATCAAGCAGCGAGACGTCGAGGACACCATCCCCTATAATTTTGCCGAAAATATAATAATATTTCGCAAACAATGCCCCGTGCCGATTTTTTGGGTTGGGGGTGTTTTGGTGGGGGCGCACTGTTGCCCGTGGGTGGTCTTTGCCCTCGGGCTATTGTGCGTTCACGCCAAAACTGCCCACAACACGGAAAAGCGGTGGGGAAGCAGTGCCTGTCGCTTTATGGTCTTGACATTTGTCCTTTTCTATTCTCTATTATCTGTTCTCAAATAGCCCTACTCAAAATCACAGCCGTCGGCGGTCAGCACACGCATACGCCTAATACGCAGGTCTGTTAAGGTGTGCCCTGCATATTTTTCAAATGCCGATAACACAAGGGTGGGGTTTATATTAAGACTGCCCCCTGCCGCCAGTCTTAGCGAGAGTTTTACGGTATCGGGCAGGATTTTGGCCTCCAATAGCTCTATATGGGGGGCTATGTCAATGGTTTTTACCACCTTTTTCTTGGTGGTTTTCTCGACAAGTATTTCAGGCTGCGACAAAAAGCTCTCCAAAGCCTCCAAGGCTTCTTGCGTCTTTTTATCGTCATATCTGATTTTTATATCAAAATCTGCAAATGCTATGGCATCGGGCTTGTTTACCACCTTTGCCACCCTCACCACCTGCACATCCTCGGTCAGGCAGGGGTTTAGTGCGGTTTTCACCTTTTCAAGGTCAAAATCATCGGGCAAAATACGCATATCCATAAACTCGCACATGCTCTCAAACCCCAGCGAAAGTGGCAGCGGAAAGGCGGTGTATATATGCTTGTTAAACCCCTCGGTGTACCAAACAGGCAGTCCACTGCGTTTTAGTGCTCTTGCAAAAAATCTTAGCATATCAAGATGAGATATAAAGCGTGCACGGCCGGTCTTTTTATAAAAAACACGTACATTTATCATTAGTTTCCACCTCCGCTATTACAATCATGACCGCAGTTTGCACAGGCTATGCGACAATTCGGGGTGGTGCTTGACTGCACTGCACGCTCGTGTTCCCTTATCAAAAATTCCTTGGTTATGCCGTAGTCCAGGTGATCCCAGGGCATAACCTCATCGTACTCTCGGCGACGGTTTGCATAAAACTCGGCTGTAAGGCCCTCGGCCTGCATGGCATCTATATACCGCTGTGGCACAAAATGCTCGTCCCAGCCCTCAAGGTTGCCGCCCTCTCTCCAAACCCGCTCAATCACGGAGCAAAGACGTCGATCACCCCTGGCCAGCACAGCCTCCCACAATGAGGCCGGTGCATCGTGGTAGTTAACATTTATCTTGCGACTTTTTACGGTAGAGAGCAGACATTTTTGCTTTTCG
>CAYJGQ010000005.1:21157-42400 GCA_964369885.1 uncultured Oscillospiraceae bacterium | reverse complement strand
TTCGGCCAGCATTTCCCTTGTGTCCTGAGGCTCAAACTGAAACGGTGTAAATGGTTTGGGTACAAAACAGGCCACACTGACGGTAACCTGTACCCCCTTGCCCTTTGGTCGGTTCTCCATTGGCAGAGAGTAAAACTCCTCGACCACCTTTTGGGCAAGGTGAATAATCCCCTCGACATCCTCCATGGTCTCGGTGGGAAGCCCCAACATGAAATAAAGCTTAACCGCGGTGTACCCACCCTCAAATGCCATGCGACAGGTGTCCAGCACCACCTGTTCGGTGATGTTTTTGTTTATTACATCCCTCATGCGTTGTGTGCCGGCCTCGGGCGCGAATGTAAGTCCGGATTTGCGCACCTTTTTAACCTGCTCAAGCAGTTTTTCCGAGAAGTTGTCCACCCTAAGTGAGGGCAGACTTATCCCTACATAATTCCCCTCGCTCCAGGGTAGCAGGTTTTCAAGAAGTGGCTCAAGCCCCTCGTAGTCGCTGGTGGATAGGGACAGCAACGATAAATCATCATAACCTGTGGCCTGACATAGAGCCTTTGCATCCCGCTCGAGAACATCGGGGGATTTTTGGCGGTTGGGGCGGTATATATATCCTGCCTGACAAAAACGACAGCCTCTTATACATCCCCTCATCACCTCAACCGAGGCACGATTGTGAACAACATCCAAAAACGGCACCACAAAATTTTGTGGGTAGTAAACCTTGTCCATGTCTGCCACTATGCGCTTTTTAATGGGAAGTGGGGCATCCTCTTTTGCAGAGATTTTGCTTACGGTTTGATCCTCATTGTATGACACTTCATAAAGCGAGGGCACATATACGCCCTCTATCTTGGCGGCACGGCGCAAAAACTCGGCCTTGGTTATACCCTCGGCCTTGGCCTTTATCAGTGCGTCGCTAAGCTCAAGAAGCACCTCCTCGCCCTCGCCCGGCAGACAGATGTCCACAAAGTCTACAATTGGCTCGGGATTACAAACACAGGGGCCTCCTGCCACCACTATTGGGGTTAGGTCGTGGCGTTCATCGCTGCGCACCGCAACCCCTGCAAGGTCAAGCATGTTAAGCATGGTGGTGTAACAAAGCTCATACTGCAGGGAAAACCCTATAATATCAAACTCCCCTATGCTGTCAAAGCTCTCGAGGGCGTAAAGGGGAATATTTTGCTCCTTTAGCTGTGTTTGCATGTCGATATCGGGGGCAAACACACGCTCACACCAGATGTCCTCTCGCTCGTTTAGTAGGGAATATATTATCTTCATGCCAAGGTGGGACATTCCTACCTCGTACAAATCGGGGAAACACATGGCAAAGCGCAGGGCCACATCCTGCGCAGATTTTACCACGCTACCCTGTTCGCCACCTACATATCTACCCGGTTTTTGCACCTTAATAAGACTGTTTTCGAGCTGTGTACGTTTTAGATCCTTCATTTAGTTCCTCCGTGATGGTTTATGTGTATTTGGTTTTATATTTTCTATGGGCACTGCCCTCACTTAACCGTGTGGGCTTAGCTTTATTTTCGTTTTATTTCTTGGCCTTTGTTCTTGGCCTTTGTTCTCGGCCTTTGTTCTCGGCCTTTGTATTTCTTTTAATGTTAAAGGTTTATTGCCCTGCATGGGCAGGGCAATTGTAAAGTTTTGGATCAAACTTTTTTCAAAAAGTTTGTGGGGTGTGGGGCAAAGCCCCACGGTCTTTCGCGTAAGCGACAGGAGGTCTTTTGCGTAAGCGATATGCCAATGTCTCATTATCATACTATACCCGTGCCCTTTGTTCAACCTTTGCGGCTTAAAAAAATTGCGGTGGGCAGTGTGGGCAGCAATAAAACTGCTATATTGTCGCTATGAAGGGTGTACAAAGCACCTCCGATAATCCAAAGTACACCAAGGCCTATCACCGACAAAAAGGTGATGAGCGCCTCACAACTTTTGTGGGGGAACCGCCACAGAAGCATATTTTTTACAACATCTCCGCCATCCAGCCCCCTCACGGGCAGTAAATTAAAGCTACCCATAACAAAATTTATTGCCGAAAAGAGCACACCATTTGACCGTGTGCTACCCCAAAATATCGCCGCCAGCACAAAATTCATACCACTACCTGCCAATAGGGCCACTATTTCCCGTGGATAGGAACTTCCCTGCTCGGCACGGGTTATTTTTCCACCGGCCCAGGACAAATAAAGTCCCGTTGGCTTTATTCCCACCACCCTCATAAACACTATGTGTGAAAGCTCGTGACACAGCGCCGCACACAGCCCCATCAACAGCAGTCCGCCACCATCTACCAGCACTCCGAATGTCAGCATAAAACAAAACCAAAATTCTATTTCCACCGCCAAACCACCACACCTAAACCCAACTGCTTTCATGCTAAATCAAAGGCATATAGCGGGTTTGCCGACTGCTCGAACACAACCAGCTCAAGATGCAAATGGGGACCTGTGGATATACCGGTGCTTCCCACGGTTGCTATGCGCTCGCCTGCCCTTATGCTTGCCCCCTCGGTGGCCAGCACCTCCAAACAATGACTATATGTGCTCATAACGCCTCCTCCATGCTCAAGATTTATGTAATTGCCGTAAATGGCAGAAGTCCCGATCTCGACCACCACACCGGGGTAGATGGCCAAAATCGGGGCTCCCTGTGGTGCGGCAATGTCTATGCCTGTATGGAAGTCCTCCTGCTCGGTTATGGGATGAACCCTAAATCCAAATTCACTGCTAAGCACACCTGTTACCGGATGGGTGGCCCGCGATGACATTATAGGTTCTTGCACTGTGGTGCCGGGCGGCGTGGTTCGGGGAAGATTTACCTCCTGCTGCTCCTGCTCCTCCCCCCATAAGCCAAACCATCCCCCCTGCCCCAGACTACTATGCCGACTCTCCACCGCCAACAGCGCCGAGGTACTGCCTGCCACAAACCCAAACTGTTGCAAAGCCGACACCTGCTGGGCCGAGGAGGCCTGCTCCTCTTGCGGCGGTAGATTTTGCTCGTCTGTGGGGTAATCTTCATCGACAGCCCCTGCAAAAACCAAAACGGCTTCCTCCAACTGCCAAAGCACCTCCCGTGCCCCACTTTGATCTATAACCTCCTGCCAAACCGCTACACTTTGGCTCATGGGGGTGTACATAAGCCTATTGTAGGCACTACGAACCCACACCACCTCGGGGCTTGTGGCACTGCGGGTTAGGGCGGCCGCCAGAATAACCCCCACCACTACCACACACCTTGCCATGGTACAGCGAAAAATAGTGTCGCTGATGGGTGGCTTTTTTTCAAAATCGGAAAACTCCGACACCCTGCTTCTCCTGCGTGTTCTGGGGCGGTCATACTCGAGTTGTTCAAAATCCTGCTGCATATACGACCCTCCTGCTAAGCCTTAGACTTTAGCACATTATATGCACTACCTACTGCTTGGCAGAACACAAACCGGCTGATTAAAAAGCTCGGTGCTCTCACCTCCCCTCTTTATAATAGATCTACCAAATCTCCTTCTTAAATCATCCATTGCTCTCTCCACATTCTCGCCATTTTCCCCGAGCATAGGAGGATCAAACAGGCTGAGCTGCACCGGCTCATCCTCTGGCACAAGGGCTATGGCACGAAGCCCCACACTGCGAAGCGGCGCACTAAAACGATACTTGGAAAGAAATATCTCCATGGCCTTTTGCAGTAGCTCACCACTTACAAAACTCGGTCGGTCAAGCTTTGCTTGGCGCTCGCAGGATATCAAGCTGTTATCCCTCATGGATATCTGCACAGCCGTGCATTTAAGCCCATGCCTGCGAAGCCGTGTGGCCACGGTGTCGGCCAGCTTTTGAAAGACCGCCCTCACCTCCTCGGCCGTCTTTAGATCCTTTGGTGTGGTGGTGCTGTTTCCCACCGATTTTATAATCCCCTCATCACCGTTGGCCTTTACACTGTCGGTGTCCTGCCCATTTGCAAAACGATGTAGCATCGGCCCGCTTTTGCCCAAATTACGCTGTAAATATCCCTCGTTGGCCTTGGCCAAATCCTCAATTGTAAATATCATCATACGCCTTAGTTTAGCCGTGGTGGCAGGCCCGACATACAGCATATCACAGACCATGAGCGGCCATACCTTTTCACGGTAATTCTCACGGGTTATAACGGTGGTGGCATCGGGTTTTTTCATGTCGCTGGCAAGCTTTGCAAATATCTTATTAAAACTCACCCCAACCGACACCGTAACCCCAAGCTCACTGCGAATGCGCTCCCTTATTGTGTCGGCAATGCTTATTCCATCACCGAATAAATTAGCGCTACCGCCCACATCCAACCAGGCCTCATCTATGCCAAAACTCTCGGTGCGGTCGGTGTACTCACAGTAGATATCCTTTGCAAGCTTTGAATATTTAAGATATCTATCAAAATTTGGTGGCACCAAAACAAGCTCGGGACATTTTCGCTTGGCCATCCATATTGTCTCACCCGTCTTGATGCCAAAACCCTTTGCTATTTGGTTTTTTGCAAGCACTATGCCGTGCCGCGTTTCTGGGTTGCCACACACCGCCACAGGCTTACCCGATAGCTCGGGGCGATAAAGACATTCAACCGATGCATAAAAATTATTAAGGTCGGAGTGCAGTATAACCCTATCCACTAAAAACACCTCGCTAAAACAAAATAAGAACATATGTTCTTTTTGTATTATACCACCCCTACCCCCATATGTAAATGTCAAAACCTCCCTGTGGCACAGCCTGTCTTGACTTGTCAGGAGAATTATGGTAAAGTTAATATATGATAAAATAAATCCAATTACGAAAGGAGCCCATCATGAAGACAAAAATACTATCATTACTATTTGTATTGGCACTACTGGGCGGCTGCGCACCACAGGAGGACCCCCAACCCCAAAGCCAAAGCCAGCCCATGCAGGAAAGTGAAGAGGCCGCCCCACAGGCTACCCAGTACAAAAAAATAACGGCCCAGCAGGCCATAGAGATGATGGGCGACGGGGTGGTGATACTTGATGTGCGCACTCCTGATGAGTATGCCGCCGGACACATTGAGGGGGCAGTATTACTACCCGATTATGATATAGGCGAAAAAGCCCCAGAGGTTTTGCCCGACAAGGATGCCACCATACTGGTGTACTGCCGCACAGGTAACCGCAGTGCGGGGGCCGCAAAGGAGCTAATAGAACTTGGCTACACCGCAGTGTATGATTTTGGCGGACTTGAAACCGACTGGGAGGGCGAGGTTGTAACCTAAGCCACCAAGGCAAATCATTTGCCCCCTGTATTTTGCGGGGGGCAATTTTTTTATGCAGTATTTTGAAAAAATATGTCGAACAAAAGTATTGACAATCTACCGATATTTCAAGTATAGTTAACCTTATTATTCTGCTTTACTTTTTAAAAACGTCGCTTGCAGAATATGTAGGCGAGGGTAGATCTTAAACTGAATTTTCAGGACTTTTTTGCTCCTTTGCGATAACCCCAAAACACGACACAAAACATAGCAATTATTTTGAGCTCTGTTTTGTGCCTTTGGCAGAAAGGAATGGTAATATATTATGAAGCGTATTGCTCGCATTATTTTAATAGGTGTGGTATTAGGACTAGTTGCCCTTGCCATAACCACCTTCTTTGATATTGATGAATCTACCTTTTGGCGTTTTTATATGTACTTTTTTATAATTGTACTGGCGGGCTGCGTGGTTATAAATCACATATACCACATTTATTATATAAAGCGTATGCAAAAATTGGCCCCACTGCTTGAGCAGGGCCATGCAGAGGAATTTGTAAGCGAGATTGCAAAACTAAGGGACAGTGTGCGCAGTGGATATCTTAAAAAGCTGTTTGCCGTAAATATGAGCGCAGGCTATTTTGAGCTTGAACGATATAACGAGGGGACTCAACTGCTCCAAGAAACTTCAACCAAGGGTCTACCCCTCATTGTAAAACTTGTATATAATATTAATTTGTGTGTATGCTATTTTTTTGATGGCAACACCGCCAAGGGTGCAGAGATTTATCTTGCCCACAAAAAAGAATTCGACAGGTTTGAAAACAATCCTCAGTATGGCGGCAACATTGCGGTGCTACGGGTGTTTATGGCCATGCAGGACCAAAACCCCGAGCTTGCACGACAAATTTTGCAGGAGGCCATGCAAAAATTCAGGGCTCCACGCCTTCAAAAAAGCTTTGCGCACCTTGAGGGTATGTTAGACAATCAGTAACTGCACAAAATCCAGCGCCGTGTGGCCGAGAGGGGACTGTAAATGCAACAACTTGAAGGTTTAGCAGCAATTTTGCTTGGATATCTCCCCGAATTTTTTGGCGGCCTTGCGCTTGGTGTGTGTTTGGGGATGATGTTTTCACTGCACCTCTCGGTTAAAAAATATCGCATTGTGAGCAAAAAAGTAACATCACCACTGCGCATTGTACTGCTTTGCGATCTACACAGCAGTGTATTTGGCAAGCACAACTCAAAACTGCTGGATAAGGTAACAAAGCAGTCACCCAACCTTGTGCTGTTTGGCGGCGATACCGTTGACGACCACCGCCCCGATACACCCACATTTGAATTTTTATCCTCCTTGGCCGAGAAGTTCCCCTGCCATTTGGTCACCGGCAACCACGAGTTTCGCACAGCCAGGCTTGATAAGATACGACAACTTATAGGCCAATGCGGTGTAAATGTACTGCAAAACACCTCACATACACTTACAAGTGAGGTAACCCTTTTGGGGCTTGAGGATCCCGAGGGTCTGGGAGCGATGTTTTCGGCCGAGCTTTCGCGGCTTGGTAACAGCCTTGACACCTCGCAGCTTAATATTTTGCTGACCCACCGCCCCGAATATATAGACGCCTACCGCGCCTACCCCTACGACCTTGTACTGTGCGGACATGCCCACGGTGGGCAGTGGCGCATCCCCGGCCTGCTAAGGGGGTTTTTTGCCCCAGGGCAGGGCTTTTTCCCCGAGTATACCGATGATTTGTATGCCTTTGGCCAAACCTCCCTGCTGGTAAGCCGAGGCCTGTCCAAAAAACATCCCTATCTTCTGCGCATGTTCAACCGCCCACAGGTTGTAAGCATAGAAATTGTGCCCGAAAAATAAACTTGTGAAAACTATATTATACTAAAATCCCCCCATGAGACCATCTGGCCTCATGGGGGGATTTGTGGAAAGGGTGTCTCCACCCCCACCTATTCGCCTTTTATCTCTATTGCTTCCTGCTCCTCGTGCTTTGGTGCTGAGGCCTTGGTATCGTCGTTCTGCGCAGGCTCTGCCATTTCGCCATGCTCGGGCAGGGTTTGGTCATATGGCTGCCGATCGCTCGGTTCTTTCGGCTCCTCCTGCAACTCCAAGTCGGGCTGTGCCGGCTCCTCCTCGTCCTCTATGCCCACATCCTCTGCCTGCATCTGGGGTGTCGTAGGCTCGGCAAGGGTTACATTTTGCACCTCAAGCTCCTCCTGTTCGCCTGCCGACTGTTTGCCGGTTTGGTAAAGCTCGCAAAGATAACGGGTGTACATGGCGTAGGACACCTGCATATATGGCACCAAAAAGAAAATAGGTATTATCAGAGCACTTAGTATAATCCATGGGATAAACGACAAACCAAAGATAAAGGTTTCCCATCTGTGCCCCTTTGTGTAGCGCACCGACAAACGAAGAGCCGAAAACCACCCCTTGCCATATCTCCTTCCCATAAGGTATGGCGCCAAGGCGTAGCGGGTTAAAAACACGCAGAGCAACAGCCCCATAATAATCATTAAAACTCCACCTGCCAGCAGAGCTGTTATGGCGGTGGCCTGCAGTGTGCGGTCGGGTGCCATGTAGTACAGCACATACCCACCGCCACCTATTAGCGCCATGGGAATGGCAAAAAATATTACAGACCATATAATGGACTTAATATATATAGCGATGTTCATAATGCCTGAACTGAAAAATTTTATGCTGCCATAGGGCCAAAACACATGCCCAACCGATGGATTTTTGCCCTCGGTACAGGCTGTGCCCCAGTCGGCAAAACCCACCTGCAATGGTGCGGTTACCAGCGCCGAAAGCAGGGCCACGCCACATGTTACCATGAGGTAAAACGGCGCTATGTCCATGGCTACCACCCAGGGTGTTGTCGAATTTATCACCTCGGTTACAAACCCCGGGGCCTCAAATAGTATTTGAAACCCAACCTCAAGCCCTGTAAGCAGTGTGGTTATAAAAATTAAAACAAGTGTTATTCCAATGCCGCTTGCCCAGTTGCCCTTTAGGGCTGCTCTGGCATCTTTTTTTATTACTCGTCGTATTTTATTCATTTAATTCTCCTAAAAGTTGTTATGTGCGCCCGGGGTGTCATTACTCCTCACCCTCGATGTCGTGGTCGGGCGAGGGGTTGTAGGGGTCTTCCACCCAGCCCTGTGCACCCTGGTAGTCACGGGGCATTGGTATGCTACCGCATATCTCAAAGGCGTTGTCACGCATCCACATTTGTGGGGTAAGCACCAAGGAGTAACCCTCACCGTTTTGTGCGTAATACTGACCAAAAGGTGCCTTTGGCATGCCCATAGAAAATAAAAGACTCATGATAACGCCACCGTGGGTTATTACAGCCACCTCAAAAATTTGATCGTCCATCATCTGGCGAAATATACCGCTTAATGCCGTAGACAGCCTGGCCGAAAAGTCTATCCCCGATTCCCCACCGGGAGGCGCATTTTCAAAGGCATTGTCCATCCATGTACAAAAATCTTCACGCCGGCTCAGTTCCTCGTGGGTATAGCCCTCAAAATCGCCAAAATTCATCTCCTTTAGTCCCTCCACCACCATAAGTTCGTGGTTGGGGTACAGCACGCCGGCCGTCTGGATGCAACGGGTCAGGGGGCTTGAGTAGACCCTTTGCACCTGCGGATACAAAAAGTCCTGCGACTTCCTTACAAGATCGCTTATGCCCTGTGTGCAAAGCTCATAATCGGTATGTCCAACATAGCGCCCCTCTATATTTGCCTGGGTAAGCCCATGACGGATTAGATTAATACGATAATTTCTCATTATATTGTCATTCCTCTCTGCTGTAACTAAAATAAAAGCCCCACCGTTATGAGGGCTAAATTGCTACTTGTGTCACTCATGTGCGGTAAATTGCGACCTTTTATGCATCTTTTGTCGGCAAATTTCCATCAACTGGATTTGTAGGATTTTCCTTAGATGTTAAATAATCTTCATGCTTTTTGTGATATATATAAAAAAGTGAAGTATTTTCCTCTTTAGTGGCGAAAATTGTTGAAACTGTGTTTACAAATCACCCGCAGTATATTATAATGACATTTACCGTGAGTATATTTTGTGTCGAAAGGTGGATTAAAAGATGAATGCAGACTTCCCACGAGTCCTTACCCTACTGCGCAAGGAAAAGGGAATAAGCCAGAAGGAAGTCGCCTCTCGGCTGGGCATATCTCAGGCGCTTTTGTCACACTACGAAAAGGGAATCCGCGAATGCGGACTTGACTTCTTGGTAAGCTGTGCTAAATTTTACGGCGTGTCGGTGGACTACATGTTGGGACTTTCGCCCGAAACCTCGGGCAGCACCATAAAAATTGACGACATCCCCGAGGCCGACGCCCTTGGCAAGGAAAACATATTTCAGGGCAGTGTACTGCCTGTGCTAAATAAAAAGCTTATAACAAACTCGTTAAACATCCTGTTTGACCTGCTTGCACGCACAAAAAACGACAAGGTTATTACAGATGTTTCGGACTACTTAATGTTGGCCGTGTACAGAATGTTCCGCCTTGTATACCGCCAAAACCCAAAAAATTTGGCCGACATGTTTGCCCTGCCCGACTCGGTTCAACAGCATTATGCCACGGCGGCTATGCAGCTTAGTGAGGCCGGGGTTATATCCGAGATTCAGCGTAAAAAGACAAAGGGCAGTGTCCCGCCCCCCATAATCACCACCGAAAGTTTATCAAGTGACTATCCACTCTTTTCGGCCTCGCTTATGAATCTTGTGCGCACCACCGAAAAGAATATTCAAAACCGCTGTAACTTCTAAGCATCAAAAGGTTTACATAACATATACCGCACCCCATCTGCACAGGCAGGTGGGGTTTTTCTTGTGCTTACAGCAGGGTTTAATCACTCGCTACCAAGGCGCCACCGTGCAAACAAAAACGCTCCAAGGCTGAGCACAAACATTACTATTGCACCCATGGCATAAACACCACTTTCCAAGGAGGTGGGGTCAAGACGGGGCAAAATGTTACCCAGAGTAGCCATAACGGCCCAAATTAGCGGCTGAATAAACCCAAATGCAGGGCGGCGTCCCGCAAGCCATATTTGCAGAGCCAAAAGCCCTGTAATAATTGCAAGAGCCAACAACAAAGCCACCAAAATCAAAATACCCGACATATCCACAATAAGCACCCCACTTCACAAATTAAGTTCCATAATGTTACTTATATCTCTTATCATCAATACATTTAGTGCAAGGTTTTTCACCTATTTTACAATATCTACATCCTTATTATACCACAAAAAAGAAAAAACTTCTCATACCGCCATATTTTTTACTAAAGCACTATGCTCAGTAGCTCTTTTAGGTCTCTGATATCGTAGGTGGGCAGTATGTTATCATGGGTCATCTTGGCCGATGGGTTGTACCAACAGGTGTCGATTCCCGCACGATTTCCTCCCAATATATCGGTTAAAAGCGTATCACCTATCATAAGGGCTTTTGACTGCGAAAACCCTAAAATTCGGTCGGACATCCTTTGAAAATACTCAATTTGAGGTTTTACACAATCAAGCTCGTCCGACACAAATACATCCTCAAAGCAGTCGGCCACCGGCGATGCGGCCAGCCGTCCCCTCTGGGCCGCGGCAAAACCGTTGGTGGCCAAAAAAAGCCTGCAACCATGGCTGTGCAGTGTGTGGCAAAGCTCGGCCGCCCCCTCTATCATGCGGCTCTCACGCCCAAGCGCCTCTAAATACCGCTCATTTACACCATGGCTATCCCTACTTACCCCTATGGCCTCAAATAGTAGTCCAAAACGACTTCCCAAAAGCTCCACCCTGCCAAGCTCTCCACGCTCGTGGGCCGCCCAAAGCTCTCCGTTTACCCTTCTATAGATATCCACCACCCCATCATCACAGTTAATGCCAAGGGCTATCAGGGTTTTTGTAAGGGCTGCCGACTCGGCATAGGTAAAATCAAACAGTGTGTCGTCCACATCAAAAAGTAGTTGTGTATATCGTGGCATGGTTTTCTCCTTTTATTTTCGTCCGTATACCACCCGTGGCAGTCCCGAGAGGTCATTTAGGCAGACCACATCGCTGTAACCTGCACCTTTTAGCTCCTCTGCCACCTCTTTTTGCTGGGTGCATCCTATCTCAAATATAAGATATCCCCCACTGCGCAGGGCATCGTGGCAAAGCCTTGGCAGTGCCCTGTAAAACTCAAGCCCACTCTCCCCGCCATACAGCGCCATGGAGGGCTCGTGGTGCAGTTCGGGTTGTAGGCTTTGCATCTCGGGGCCGGTAAGGTAGGGCGGATTACAGGTTATAAGGTCAAACCCATACCTCAAAAGGGTTCCCTGCTCCAAAACATCCCCCTGCACCACCTGTATGTTATCCACATGGTTGAGCATTAGGTTTTTTTGTATGTAGGCTATGGCCAAATCGGATTTTTCATAGGCAAAAATTTTCGCAGAGCCCGACAACTGCCTTGACAGTGCAATCGGCACACATCCACTGCCCGAGCATAGATCGGCAATTGTGGGGGTGGGGTTGCCCTTTAGCATACCGAGGGCTGTATCAACCAGCAGTTCTGTTTCGGGGCGGGGTATAAGCACCCCTTCCCCCACAAAAAAAGGCAGTCCATAAAACTCCCACTGCCCCAAAATATACTGCAGCGGTTCCCCCGCCACCCTGCGACGACAAAGCTCAATATAGAGCTCTGCAATCTCGGTGGGGGGGCACTGCTCCCGGTGTATACGAATGTAATCTGTCGTCAAATCTGCGGCGTGGGCCAGAAGGTGCAGTCCCTCGCGGTGGTGGTTGCACTCCCCCACCGCGCCACAAAGCAGTTCACGCCCAGTACTTAAAAGCTGTGCAAAGCTCTGTTTACCACAGGTCATTTTGCTTATCCTCCGGAATGCAGGGCTCCATGGCGGCTATGGCACACTCAATCTGAGCATCGTCGGGCTCGTTTGTGGTAAGCCTTTGTAGCCACAGCCCCGGAGCCGACACTATGCGCGTTAAGGGGTTGTCGTACCGTCCGGCAAGTTTGATAATTTCATAGGCAATGCCCACAACTATGGGTAGCAGGGCAAATTTAAGGGCCACACGTATTATAAGGCTATTCCAGGTTACCACCGAAAACACAAGTATGGAAACCACCAGTACAATCAGCACAAAGCTGGTGCCGCAACGGGGATGAAAACGACTTTGTTTTTTCACGTTTTCCACCGTAAAGGGCAGGCCGGCTTCATAGCAGGCAATGGTTTTATGCTCGGCTCCGTGGTACTCAAACACCCTGCGTATATCGGGCATTTTCGACACCGCCGCCACATACAGTATGAATATTATGATCTTTATAAGACCCTCTATGAGGGCCATAATGCCGGCAACAGGTATAAAGGGGCTTATCCACCGGGAAATGGCGGCCGGCAAAATCATAAACAAGACCGCCGCCAGTGCCATGGCCAGCACCATGGCCACCCCCGACACCACCTTCATAAGGTTGTCGCCGAATAATTTTTGCAGTTTTTTCTCAAAAGCGGTTGGTTCCTCGAGGTCCATCCCCGACTTTTCGGCCGACTTCATGAGGCATTTATACCCTGTAAGCATGGTATCAATAAAGTTGAAACTCCCCCTAATTATTGGAGCTTTTTTGTACCATGGGGTTTTGTTTTTGCTGTTGGTTGGCCATGTTTCAAGGTCTATCTGTCCATCGGGCAGGCGAATGGCCATGGCCGAGGTTTTGGGGCCGCGCATCATAAGGCCCTCTATAAGCGCCTGCCCACCTATGGAGCTTTTATGCTGTGTTTTCTCTGACATTATGCGTACCTTTAATCCCCTCTTGCGGGGAAGTTCCTTTCGGTGTGAGATATTTTGTATCCTGCAAGTTACTTGACAGTGCTCAGTGGTAGTGTTATGGCCACCGTAGTGCCCACCCCAAGTTGCGAACTAAGCTCAAGCTTACCACCGTGTAGCTGTACTATTTCATCGGCCACAGCAAGCCCTATGCCCGAGCCACGCCGTGTTGAATTTGCCTTGTAAAACTTGGTTTTTACCTTGGCAAGATCCTCAGGGCTTATACCTATGCCGGTGTCCTGCACCGTTACGGTAAAGTCCTCCTGCTGTGCTGTGGCACTTACCGTCACGGTGCCACCCTTGTCGGAATATTTAAGTGCATTATCTATTACATTTACAAAAACCTGACGCAGGCGGTTGCGATCCCCCATTATTACAGCAAAGGCATCGGGTTCTTGGTAGTTTAGGGCAATTTCGCTCTTGCGGGCCTGCTCGCTGAACATCAGCACGGCATCGGACAGCTCGGCCACCACATCCACCTTGTCAAAGGTAACGCTAAAGCGCCCGCTCTGCATACGGGAAAAATCAAGCAGTTCCTCCACCATGCCCGACAGGCGGTCGGTCTCGCTTAAAATAACATGCATACCCTTTTTTAGCGTGTCGGTGTCGGGTGGGGTTGTTGCACTGTTTAGGGTTTCGCCCCAGCCCTTTATTGCCGTAAGAGGGGTGCGCAGTTCGTGGGAAACCGAGGATATAAAATCATTTTTCATCTGCTCGGTGGCCGATAACTCCTGAGCCATATAGTTTATGGTGTCGCAAAGATCCCCTATTTCGTCATCATTGTACTTTGCAAGTCGGGCATCAAAATCACCCTGGGCTATCCGCCTTGCCGTTTCGCCTATGCGCCCCACGGGGTTTACAATGGAGCTTATAAAATAGGAGCTTGTAAATATAACAAAAAACATTATGGTCATGCCCACCAAGGTAAGTACAATTATGGCCATGACTATCTGCTGATCTATAATGGTGAGTGAGGTTACATAGCGCATGGCCTCCACCTCTTGGTTGTGGGCTTGGGTAAGCATGGTTATGGCCATCACCTTCTCGCTGCCCAATATGCCCACAAACTCACCCACCGAATCCTCTGAGATCAGAGCATCCTCGTAGTCGGGCATGTATAGCACATCGTCCTGCACATCAAATCCACCCGAGGTTACCACAACCCTGCCTGTGGTATCTATGGCCATCAGCTCCATATGGTCCTTCTCGGCAAAGTCCTCAACGGTGCGGCGCACCTGATTGTCAAAGTTTACCGAGCTGTCCTCGGAATAGCTTACCAGTAGGCTGTCGACATAGTTTGCCTGGGAGAGCAAAACCTGCCGCACATTGTTGTAGTAGTAGGAACGAATTCCAAATACACCCACAAGCACCAAGGTTATGACTATGACCAAAATAACCGCAAAGCTGTTGTAAAGCCAGCGACGTGTTAACTGTTTTATGGCCATGTCATTCCCCTCCTCTTTAGCAAATGATGTTAAGCGGTGCAGTTGGGGGCAATCCCTCTACCTACACCAAGCTTTCATGCCTGCATTCCCTTTGGCTTGCCGTAAAGTTTGCAGTTTTGCGGCTCGGCTACTGACACCACTTATACCCAAAGCCCCACACGGTTGTAAGATGTTTTGGGTTTGATGGCTCGTCCTCTATCTTCATTCGCAGGCGGCGGATATTAACATCCACTATTTTTACATCACCAAAGTATCCATCCCCCCACACATGCTGAAGGATGTCGCTTCGCTCAAGTGCCGCATCGGGGTTTTTTAGGAAAAACTCCATAATTTGAAACTCAACCTGTGTAAGGTCTATTGGCACTGCGCCCTTGGTAAGGGTACGGCTGCGCAGATTCATCGAAAACTCGCCCGACACTATATCACCCTCGGGTTCGCTCTTTCCGCCCGCCATGACCACACGACGGTGTATAGCATCCACCCTGGCCACAAGCTCGGAGGGACTAAAGGGCTTTGTCACATAGTCATCGGCTCCCAGCATAAGCCCGTTTACCTTGTCCATTTCCTGCGAGCGTGCCGTGAGCATTATTATGCCAATGGAGTCGCTGTACTCCCTTATCTTCTTGCAAAGGGCAAAGCCATCCATACCCGGCATCATGACATCAAGCAGGGCTATGTCAAAGTTACCTTTATTTTGCTCGAATATGCGCAGACCCTCCTCGCCGTTTGGTGCGTCCACCACCTCGTAACCCGAGCGGCTGAGGTTAATAACCACAAAATCTCTTATGGAGTCTTCATCTTCAACAACCAAAATTCGCTTCATATTAGTAGTACCTCCCTTATCGGCATATGCCGCAAATTAGTGTATATAAAATAAATTTTCAAGCTCTGTTAGGCTTAGGGCGTAGTCCCCCGTGGTGGGGGCCTGAATGTAGGCATCATATATAAAGTTTCCCTTTTGCCCAATTTGGTGATAGTTCTCAAGGTCAAATCTATCCTGATAATCCTTCTGGGAATAGGCTCTTATGCTTAGCAGTTGTTGCCCCGTTTGCTCTGTTGTGGTGTCGTAGGCCCAAAAGCTTAGCTCTCCCGTAACACTTTGTATATTCATAACGGTGTTTTCCACCCAATAATCCGGCAGGTAAAATGTGTAACCGTGCTGAATGTTTATATAGGCTGTGAGCACAGGCTCCATGACAAAGTCCTCATTTAGGGCGCTGTAGGTGGTGTAGTATCCATCATGCTGTGTCTGCTCATGCTCGGGTGCCGGGGTTTGAACCGGTATTTCAATTATAGAGTCGCCATTTATATCCTCGCTGTAAATCTCTTCCTCTCGGCGCAGGGTTTGGCTGTAAAACTCATCGCCTCCTGCAAACACAAGTGGGGCACTGCCATTCTCCACCAAAATCACCTCGGTGGCCAGGGTGTCTTCATCCACCCATCCATCCACCACCACTCCGTTGTGCTCGGGGGTTATGCCACCGCCTGTAATACTTGCAAACTCGGTCAGCTCAAGATTAAGCTCGGTGCTTCCAATTTCCAATATCGTACCGCTTGAGCCCTCAACCAGCGTGGCATATGGTCGTCCACCGGTGGAGGAGAGCGAAACCGTCATAAGCTCCTCAAGGCCGTCACCGTTAAAGTCCATGGTTATATATTCGGTATATCTGCCCTGGTAGATGGTGTCCATCACATTGCCCTCAAAGCGCAGTACAGACATCTGGTTTACCTGCTGTGTACCGTCACCCCAACCTATCACAATATCACGTCCATCACCATGTGCAATAGAGGTAAAATCCACCGACTCCACCCCAAATGCACCGCCCGGTGTGTCGTAAACCGAGTACCACCGGCCATCGTCTTGGCGCATGATGTTTACATTAATCTCGTCCTCCCTTTGTATGTGGCTGTAAAAGGCCATTACCTCCTCGGTGCCGTCGCCATCCAAATCCTTAAATATGAAGGCCGAGCGGTAGTCGCCCGAGCGCGGGTAGCGCAGAGCTATGCCCGACGAGGTGGTGCCCAGCGCCGAAAGCAGTGCATCGTATATAAGACTTTGTGTCTGCGAAAGCTGTGGAGGGCGCATTAAATCCTCGGCGTTTAGGCTCACGGGGGAGCAGCCCATAAGTAGGCCAAGCAGTAATGTAGCTATGATAATTCGCAAAACTCAGCCCCCCTTTTCTTTATATAGTAATACCTTTTGTTGTGATGCTTTTGTGGCATAACTGCCAATCCTATAAATACAACTATATATTCACATTATAGTATAACACAGTAGAGATAGGATGCAATAGATATTTCGTGAACAAGATGTTGTGTTTTTTCAAAAAAATTCACAAATTTCACTCAATCTGATGGGGCGGTTGCCGCTGTAAGTCCCCTGCTAAAAAAACTTACAACCCCACCGCAACGAATTTTACCATAAAATAGGCGAATATGATTTTAACAATTTATTCATATTTAGTGCAATTCATAGTATTTTAATGAAATGCGGTGTAATTGAGAGGATTTTACAAATCAAAAGGCCATATGCTCGGTAAAAAAAGGGAATTTCAAAAAAAATCGTGAAAAATCCTTGACTTTTATATTAAAATTCTGTATATTCTTGTATGGCTTTCATTTGTCGAAATTACTGTAAACAATGGCATGACGGCTGGCATACCACCTTTAATCCGCGCTATTAAAAGAACCCGTGGGCGCGGTCAAAATCCTTTTGCGGGGGTGTGGTATCACAAGCTGTCGGGTTTTGGGAAACCAAAACTAAATCCGCAAAGGGGGTTATTGCAATGAATGAAAACACCATTGTCAGCCTGCGCAAAATTGCAGTTGACTACGACGGGGAGCGCGTGCTTCACGGCATCGATTTGGACATCAATGATAAAGAATTCGTTACTTTTCTCGGACCATCCGGGTGTGGTAAAACCACCACTCTTAGGATAATCGGCGGCTTTGTCGAACCGGGTGAGGGTGACGTTTTTTTTGATGGTGATAAAATCAATAATACGCCTCCCCACAAACGTCAGGTCAACACGGTTTTTCAGCGCTACGCACTTTTTCCGCACCTAAATGTATATGAAAACGTGGAATTTGGGCTAAAAATCAAAAAAACTCCCCAGACCGAGCGCCGCACCATGGTGCGCGAAATGCTGGAACTTGTGGGGCTTCGGGGCTATGAGCACCGAAAAATCAGCCAACTGTCGGGCGGACAGCAGCAGCGTGTGGCCATTGCCCGCGCCCTTGTTAACCGCCCCCGTGTGCTGCTGCTTGACGAGCCTTTGGGCGCGCTTGATTTAAAGCTGCGCAAGGAGATGCAGGTCGAGCTAAAGCGTATACAGCAAAGTCTTGAGATAACCTTCATATACGTCACCCACGATCAGGAAGAGGCTCTGACCATGTCCGATCGCGTGGTGGTTATGAAGGATGGCCGAATACTGCAAATGGGCACACCTCAGGACATTTACAACGAACCTGTAAACGCCTTTGTGGCCGACTTTATAGGCGAGAGTAACATAGTAGATGGCATTATGCACCGCGACTTTTTGGTTGAATTTGTGGGGCGTGAGTTTGACTGCGTTGATAAAGATTTTGAGCAAAATCAGCAGGTAGATGTCGTCATTCGCCCCGAGGATATCCGTATAATCCCTGCCATTGCAGGACAATTTTCGGGCACCGTTGAGTCGGTGACCTTCAAGGGTGTGCATTACGAGATGATTGTAAATGCATGTGGCTACAAATGGACAATACACTCCACCCAGGCTCAGGAAATCGGTTCATTGGTGGGCATGGAGGTAGAGCCAAACGACATACACATAATGCATAAGATGGAGGAAGTGTAATGCAAAAAAACAAATCCTCCCTTGTGTCGGTGCCCTACCTTTTATGGATGACAATATTTATTGTACTTCCGCTGGGGCTCGTGCTTTACTTTGCCCTTACCACCCGTGATGGCCAATTCACTCTGGATAATCTGGCCCGTGTGGGCGAGTATACCTCGGTTATAATGCAGTCCATCACCCTGTCGATAATAGCCACAACAATAAGTCTTGTGGTGGCCTATCCACTGGCTTTTATAATGTCGCGCAGTACCGGCAACACCCAGCGCACATTTATGATGCTTATCATGCTGCCCATGTGGATGAACTTCCTGCTGCGCACCTACGCCTGGATGACCATTTTGGAGCGTGGCGGACTTATAAACCAGTTTCTCGGGCTTTTTGGCATTGAGCCACTTGCCATGATAAACACCCCCGGGGCCGTGGTGCTGGGCATGGTTTACAACTTCCTGCCCTTTATGATATTGCCGCTTTACACCACTATGCTAAAGATAGATAACTCTATTATTGAGGCCGCCCAGGACCTTGGTGCAGGCACATTTGGGGTGCTTGGAGGGGTCATTCTTCCGCTGAGTATGCCCGGAATTACCACCGGAATAACCATGGTTTTTGTGCCCTGCATTTCCACCTTTGCCATCTCCCGCATGTTGGGTGGCGGATCGTTTATGTTGGTGGGCGACCTTATCGAGCTTCAATTTCTTGGCAACACATACAACCCAAACCTTGGCTCGGCCATTTCGCTTGTGCTCATGGTTATAGTGCTGTTGTGTATGGCCATGATGAATATGTTCGATGACTCCGAGGACAAGGAGGGAATGCTGCTGTGAACCGTAAAAACAGATGGCTATCACGCAGTTATGTGGGCATTGTAATGTTCTTTTTATACGCCCCCATACTCGTGCTCATAACCTATTCCTTTAACGAGAACAACTCCCGTGGAGTTTGGACAGGTTTTTCGCTCAAATGGTACCGTGAGCTTTTTGGCAACGAACTTATTTTACAGTCGCTGTCAAATACCCTTATAATTGCCTTTATATCGGCCATAGCGGCCCCGGCACTGGGTACAATTGCGGCCATAGGCATTTATAATCTCGGCAAAAAATCACGCTCGCTTGTGATGAACATAACCTATATGCCCATTATAAACCCCGAGATAGTAACCGGTGTATCCCTCATGCTGCTGTTTGTCATGATGAATCTTGATTTTGGCTACACCACCCTGATACTGGCCCATATAACCTTTTGTCTGCCCTATGTCATACTAAATGTAATGCCAAAACTGCGCCAGATGGACCGCTATATATACGAGGCGGCACTGGACCTTGGATGCAGTCCCATGCAGGCATTTTTCAAGGTAATTATGCCCGAAATTTCCCCCGGTATCATCTCGGGACTGCTGATGTCCTTTACATTTTCGCTGGATGACTTTATAGTGAGCTACTTTGTAAGCTCCTCCACCTCCCAGACCCTGCCCATAACCATATATTCCATGACCCGCAAAAAGGTAAGTCCCGAAATAAACGCCCTGTCGGCCATAATATTTGTGGTGGTGCTAATAGTGCTTATCATAGTAAATGTGCACGGCGCACGACAGGAAAAACAAAACATGAAACGCTTTTCAAGCTTTCAATAATTTTAGAACCACGAGAGGAGATCAAAATTGAAAAAGTTCTTTACACTAATGCTCGCCATGCTCATCGCCATCCTACCCATGACCGTATTTGCTCAGGCTTCGGAGCTTTCCCTTGGCTCGGACGACAGCTACTACGGACGTTTTAAGGATGCGGGAATCTCGATCAATGTATACAACTGGGGTGAATATATCTCTGACGGCTCCGAGGACTCGATGGACATCAACGCCGAGTTTGAGGCCCTTACAGGTATAACGGTTAATTACTCTACCTTTGCCACCAACGAGGAACTTTACACCAAGATGCAGAGCGGCGGCGCCGACTACGACATCATCATTCCCTCGGACTACATGATTTCTCGCATGATAAATGAGGATATGCTCCTTCCCCTAAACAAGGACAACATCCCAGCTATTGCCAACATCAACCCCGATTACCTAAACCAAAGCTATGACCCCGGCGATGTTTACTCCATTCCCTACACTTGGGGCACCGTGGGCATTATATACAACACCACCATGGTGGATGAGCCTGTGGACAGCTGGAACATCCTGTGGGATGAGAAGTACAGCCAAAATATTTTGATGTTTGGTAACCCCCGCGATGCCTTTGCAATAGCCTCTAAAAAGCTGGGGCATTCGCTAAACACCACCGATGAGGCCGAGCTTCAGCAGGCGGCCGAGGAACTTAAAAAGCAAAAAGATGTGGTTCAGGCCTATGTAATGGATGAAATCTTTGACAAGATGCAGGGCGGCGAAGCCGCACTGGCCCCCTACTATGCAGGTGATGCCATCACCATGATGGACGCAAACCCCGACCTTGCATTTGCCACACCCAAGGAGGGTACAAACATCTTTTATGATGCCATGTGTATCCCCAATACCAGCACCCAGCCCGAGGCCGCCGAGATGTATATAAACTTTATGTGTGAGGCCCAGGTTGCCGCCGCCAACATTGAGTACATTGGTTACTCTACACCTAACTCGGCCGCATATGCGCTTCTTGATGAGGAAACCCGCACCAGCCCCATCTCCTACCCTGCCCCCGAGCTGTTGGCCAATACCGAGGCCTTTACCAACCTTCCCGACCAAACCAACGAGCTACTTGACACCCTATGGACCGAGGTTTTGACCGACAACACCTCCTTCCTACAATGGATTATGCCGGTTGCACTGATTGTGGCCGTTGTTGCCGCTTTCCTTGTAATAACCATTCGCAGACGCCGCAAGGCCAAGGAAATGGACTATTAATCT
>CAYJGQ010000005.1:0-21057 GCA_964369885.1 uncultured Oscillospiraceae bacterium | reverse complement strand
CCCCACCCTGTTTTTAATAGGGTGGGGGTTTTTGTAGTGATTAGTATGTGGCGATTTGCCCTGTGTTTTATTCTTTATGGTTTTTTGGTATAATAAGCATTGAAACAGAGGTTTTACAAGGAGGATTTTCAGTGGATAACCAAAAGGTGTTTAACTGCAATATGGAGCTGACCCTCGATATTATTGGCGGTAAGTGGAAACCGATACTCATTTTTCATATAGGAAATCGTGGTGCCATCAGATATGGCGAGTTAAAGCGACTGCTCCCCTCCATAAGCGAGAGGGTGCTCTCCCGCGAACTGCGTGAACTTGAGGCCACAAACATCATCCTGCGCGAAGCATTTGAGGAAAAGGTTCTGCGGGTTGAGTATTCCCTGACCGAAATAGGCAAAGAGGTTTTACCCCTCCTAAATGCGCTTACCCAATGGGGAAATAAGTACAATGATAAATTTAGCTATGCCAAGGTGCTAATAGACTAACCCTTTGTGGCACGGACATTTTTACCCGTACAGACAAAAATATCCATAATTGATTACCGCCGCCTATGTGTGTATACTTAAACCCATAGCCACTCCACCCAAGGATTTGTGCAGTCCCTGTATTTGTGATACTGTGGACTGCACCGCCTAAAGATGGGGCAGACTAAAGATAATACAACTACACTTTGGAGGTAAAATCATGGATATTTTAACCGCACTGAAAACACGCTACAGCACCAAGGAATTTGACCCCACAAAAAAGCTCACCGAGGAGCAAATTGCACAACTTGAACAGCTTTTGGTTCTCTCCCCCTCCTCCACCAACATACAGCCATGGCATTTTGTTTTGGCCACAACCGACGAGGGCAAAAAGCGAATTACCACCGCCACACAGGGCTTTTTCTCCTTTAATGAGGCCAAGGTGCTTGATGCCTCTGCCGTTGTAATTTTTGCCTCCAAGGTAGATCTAACCGAGGAGTACCTGCAAAAGGTTCTTGAGAAGGAAGACCGTGACGGACGCTTCCCACAGCCTGAATTCAGGGAACAAAATCACGGCGGAAGAAGTGTTTTTGCCAACATGCACAAGTATAATTACAAGGATTTTCAGCACTGGGCCGACAAACAGGTTTACCTAAACCTTGGCAATTTTCTGCTGGGTGTGGCAGCCCTTGGACTGGACGCCATCGCAATGGAAGGGCTTGATCTCAAGGTGCTTGATCAGGAATTTGGACTGCGTGAAAAGGGCTTTACCTCCTCTGTGGTGGTTGCTGTGGGCTACCGTCGGGACAGCGACTTTAACAAGGATCTACCAAAATCACGACTTGCAAAGCAGGATGTAATAGAAAGGATTTAACCATGCATTATACAGGCCAGGTATACCGCCACCCCATAGAGGCCTCCACGCCTCTTTTGGAGGTGACGGCCGGGTGTTCTCACAATAAATGTTCTTTTTGCACCATGTACCGCGAAACACCCTTTGCCCTATCCCCTCTTGAGGATGTTGAGGAGGATTTGCAGGAGCTAAAATTATCAGGTTTTCCGATTACACGCATATTCCTTGTAAACGGTGAGCCATTTATTCTCTCCACCGAAAAACTAATAAAAATTGGGGAACTTATTAATTCATATTTTCCTGAAATACAAACCATCACCTGCTACGCCTCGATAAAAAGCCTAAAAACCAAGACGGTGGAGGACCTAAAGCGACTTCGCGCACTTGGATTTAATCAGCTTCATATAGGCCTTGAGTCGGCCTATGATCCGGCCATTGCCCAGATGAACAAGGGCTTTACCTCGGCCGAGGCCTACGAAAACATAGAAAAGCTTACAAAGGCCGGTATTGAGTGGGATGCCATCATCATGACGGGGGTTGCCGGCAAGGGTATGGGCAAAATCCATATTGAACAGACAGCTAAACTGCTTAACACCTTTCCACCCTACCTTGTTTCAATCATGACCACATCGGTGGCCGAGGGCACACCTCTTGAGCGTATGTGCCAAAGCGGCGAATTTGTTCAGTGCACCGAACGCGAAAAAATTCAAGAGGAGCTACTACTTCTCGAGCTTATAAATTTTGATGATGCGTTTTTCTTTGGTGCTCACAACTACAACCTAATCCCCATAAACGGCCCTCTTTCCCGCAAGCAGGAGATAATAAAGGCTATGCGGGACTATCTGCCAAGGCTTGACAGCAAAATTCTTGACAGCGTTTTTGTGCGCGAGAATATCTAGAAGGGTGTATAGCAGGTAGAGATGTCCACACAAAGTTATCCCACTTCCATCAAACCCCACGGCGCCGCCTCCCCCGAGGGGGAGTTCAGTGCGGCTACGCACCCAAGGGCGGAGCCCCCGAGGGTTCCGAGCGCAGCGAGGGAGCGTCGGCCCCTGCCAAGGGCAGGGGTAGCCGCCAAAACCGTAGGGTTTGGCGGCGTAGGGGCGGAGCGTGAGGCTACCGCCATGGCACTACCTATCACAAAGGGCAACCCGAAGGGTTGCCCTTTTATTGTTTTACCCTATAGCATTAAACCGAGCTTGACGCCTGTTCCCCCCTGCTCAGTGCTGTGCCAAGCTGCTTTGACAGCACTGCGGCAAGCCCCGCCTTTACAAGGTCGGGCAGTACAAATGGTAGTACGGCCATGCTCAGTGCCTGTGTGACGCTCACACCGCTCGAGAGCATCATCCAGCCACTACCCATAACATAGCATATACTCAGTCCCGCCACCATTGCCAAAAAATATCGAGATACACCGGGGGTTTTAACCCTTTTTATCAGCATCGCGATCACAAGCGCCATTAGTGGATAGGCCAGCAAAAAACCGCCTGTAGGACCAATCAGTTTTGCAGGTCCTGCACCAAACTCACTAAATACAGGAATACCCACCGCACCCATTAAAAGGTATACCAGTTGTGACAATAGTGCCTGTTTTGGGGGCAATATCCCACCACAAATCAAAACTGCCATAACCCCAAGTGAAAATGGTATGGGGGTAAATGGTAGGGGTATAATAATTTGTGAACAAACCGCTGTTAGTGCGGCACAAAGTGCTGTGCGTGTGTAATCTCTTGTTCTCATGCTCTTCCTCCGCTTTTATATAGTGCCCATCCTCGGTGTTATCACCTATTCTCTATTGCTCGCACACTAACCTCGCCGCTTTGTAGTATACGCTCCTGCCCATCTTGTGACTCAAGCAGTAAATTGGCGCCTTCATCCACCCCTCGTACCAAATACGGCACAGGTTCTCTGTCGGTCGATACACTCACCCATTTATCCATCAGCCAAAAGTTTTCTTTATACTGCCTCAACAGCTCCACAAAGTTTTGCCTTGGATCGCTGTAATATCGGTCAATCTCCCGTAAAATTTCGGCTATTAGCTGATTTTTTAAGGGCGGTGTATCGGTATGTTCAGCCAGTGAGGTTATTATGCTACCAAGGTGGGTATCCTCACCTGTATCAACCCTTTCAACATTTATACCAATGCCCACCACCACATACTCCACAAGACCACTTTCCATCTGCACCATGGCCTCGGTTAGTATACCACACAGTTTTTTGTCGCAGAGCATAAGATCGTTTACCCACTTAAAATCCACCTTTATGCCGCACACCCTGTGTATGGCCCGTGCAACACAAACCGCCGCCGCCACCGTAATGGTGGTGCAGTCTTGTGGGGGCAGGTTGGGACGAAGTAGTAAACTCATGTATATTCCGCTTCCGGCCGGGGAATAAAAACTGCGCTTAAACCTGCCACGCCCAGCGGTTTGCCTCTTGGCTATGACCACACTGCCCTGTGGCACCCCTTTTCGTGCCATCTGCCTTAGGTATGTATTGCTCGAGTCTACCTCCTCCAGCAGTGTGATGTCAAAGGCCATGGCGGTGCCTTCCAGCAAAGATGATATACGACTTTTGGAGAGCAAATTCGGCTCTACCTCAAGTTTATACCCCCTACCCGATGCCGAGGATATCTCATACCCATCCTCGCGCAGGCTTTGTATGGCCTTCCACACAGCGGCACGGGATATCGATAACTTCAAGGCCATCTGCCCACCTGAATGAGGTTTTGAGGATTTTTCCAGCTCCTTAAGTACAGCTTCCTTAGTGGTCATTGCTTCCTCCATATTGGGCGCAAGATTAATTTCTTTATCATTCATGAATTTTATACCAAAAGACCATCGTTGTCAACCTGAATTCACTTTAAGGTTTACAACTTTTATTGCAGGGACATAACATCACAGTTAGCTCACAGGTTGGCGATACAATATTGAGAATATGCGATCAGAATAACATATTCCCTGCAAAACTTGATTTTTCAGGGGCTTTATTGTATAATATTTTTCATTGTACGCATCGGTTTCTCAAGGGAAATCGGTCATCTAACCGGAAAGGAGCGATGCGGTTGAATCGCAAGGACCATGCCGGAGAGCATGAAACTACATTTAAATCCGGCAGCTGGACACGTGGCGATGTCAGTGACAAATCATCAAAGCCTAATCAATTTAAGAACGAGAAAACTGAAATTAAAACTCCATTAAAACGGGGTGACAAACAGCGAAAATCCGGTGTAAAAACCATTAATAACAAGCCCTTGCCCCCAAAAAGGCGCCGCAGGGGCATGACATTTGTTGGACTCTTACGAAAATGTTACCGCAATGTTTACTATGTTGGCATACAGGTAATGCGTATGGAGCTTCGCCTCAGGCGTAGATTACGCAGGGTAGGACAGGCTATCCACCGCATTAACAGCGAGTACAGACCCCTGTGGGCCTACAAACATCAGCAAAATGTAGACAACCTTTTGCGGTTTTTCACCCTACCATTTAGGGAGATGTCGGTGCTTTATCACAACTATAACACCGACTGGAGTGCTCGCCACAATGCACGTTCTCCCGGCCTGCTTACACTTATTATTAATAGGATGAAAAGCTGGCGACCTGTTTTTACACTGATGCTCAACTTTGCAGCCCCTGTAATGGCCTTCATGCTTCTTTTGTCCACCATGTATTATTACGACAATATATCCCTTGCATTATGGGTGGAGTATGAGGGAGAACCTCTGGGCTATGTAAGCCATGAGAATGTTTATGTGCAGGCCGCCACGGCGGTGCAGGAGCGCATAATAAATCCCGATGAAGACAGCATTGCAACCAATATTCAGCCCACATACACGCTTGTAGTGGCCGATCAATACGAGTTTGCCGAGGTTGATGATCTGGCCAACCGCATAATTGGCACATCGGGCAGTACAATGGAGGAGGCCAACGGCCTTTACATTGAGGATGAATTTGTAGGTGCGGTGGAGGACGGCGATCAACTTCTGGACTATCTTGCAGATGTGCTGGATAGCTACGAAACAGGCGCCGATGATGAAACCATTTCCTTTATTCGCAAAATAGAGCTGACCGAGGGTATTTACCCTGTTTCTTCGGTTGTGTCGATGAGCACCATTCAGTCCGCGCTTTCGGGCGAGGAAAATGTGGAACAAATCTACATTATAGAGGCAGGTGACACCCCAACAGGGGTTGCCACAAAGCACAACATGCCTTATGCCGAACTAAAACAGCTCAATCCCACCATAGAAACCTCCTCCTTCTTCCAGGTTGGGCAAGAGGTGCTGATATCCAAGGCCGAATCGGTTTTGGCCACGCAGGTTTCCCGCACCGAGGTCTATGAGGAGGACATCCCCTATGGCACCGACTCCACCCCCGACAACCGCTACCCCGAGGGGCATCAGGTGGTTGTATCGGCAGGTGTTCCCGGTAGCCAGGAGGTTACCGCCAACGTCACATATATAGATGGCGTTGAGGTTTCCCGTGTTGTAACCAAGACCGTTGTCCTTTCCGAACCTGTCAATGCACAGGTACTGTCCGGCACACAGCGTCCTGTATCATTTGTGCAGGGTGTGGAGGCCTCCTCCTCCGGCTTTATTTGGCCTGTTGATTCAGGTTACTTCAACGGAAGCCTTGGCAGTTACTGGGGACACACCGGCATGGATATCTCGGGCAACTTCCTTTCGGGTGTTCGAGCATCTAAGTCGGGTACCGTGGTTAAGTCGGTTTGGTATGGCCCCTACGGCAACCATGTAATCATCGACCATGGCGGCGGCGTCCAAACACTGTATGCCCACCTCAACGACAACTACACCTATGTTGGTCAGCAGGTGACCCAGGGCGAACTGATAGGACGGGTAGGACGTACCGGCAATGTTACCGGCGCACATCTACACTTTGAGGTGCGTGTAAACGGCCAGTACATGGATCCCGTGGCCTATGTTGGAACCTATAAACGTTAAATTAATTTACGCCCCTCATCGCCAAAGCGGTGGGGGGCGTAGTGCGTGGGTGCGTGGTCGCACCGGACTCTCCCCCCACCCACACGACTTTGTCGTGTTTTCCTCCCCCAAGTGGGAGGCGGCGCCGTGTGGTTTGATGAAACGGGGTAACTTCGTGTGGCCATCTCATGTTTAGAGCATTTAGCGCTTTTGGGGGGATTCTATTGCAAATCCCCCTCTTTTGCTACGGGGAATTCACCCCAAGTGCCCTTATATCGTTGGGTTTTGCGCTTTCTGCGAAAAACGCCCAAAGACTCTGCCTTTGGAATCTGCAAACTTTTGAAAAAGTTTGAACAAAACCTTTACCCTTTATAGCTCCTGCGCAGTGCGTGGGGTGGGAAGCGTCCAAACGCTCCACCTCCCCAAAACCGCTGTTTGCAAGCCATGTAAATAATCAATTTGATTATTTACATTATGTAGATGAAAAATATAAAAACATAGTGTATAATGTATACACAGCTTTATATTTTGATTATAGGGTGGGTTTGCCCAGACAGATTTTATTACCCACCCAAAGCAATTTTGCCCAAAATAGTTTGTTTTTAGAAAAAGGAGGAGTAATCATGGGACTAATTAAGGCGGCACTTGGTGCCACAGGCGGAGTTTTGGCCGACCAATGGAAGGAATTTTTCTACTGCGATGCCATGGAAAACACCGTACTTGTACGCAAGGGCGAAAAACGCACAGGCGGTCGTAGCTCTAACACCAAGGGCGATGACAACATTATATCCAGCGGTTCGGTAATAGCCGTTGCCGATGGCCAGTGTATGATAATTGTAGACAACGGCAAGGTGGCCGAAATTTGTGACGAGCCGGGTGAGTTTACCTACGACGCCTCGTCCGAACCCTCGATATTCTGCGGAAATCTGGGCGACAGCATAAAGCAGAGCTTTATAAATATTGGCCATCGCTTTGCCTTTGGCGGACAGCCCGCCAAGGATCAGCGTGTTTATTACTTCAACATAAAGGAGATACTGGGCAATAAGTACGGCACCCCAAGCCCCGTGCCCTTCCGTGTTGTGGATGCAAACATAGGCCTTGATATTGATATATCCATTCGTTGCCACGGTGAATATTCCTACAAAATCACCGACCCACTGCTGTTTTACACCAATGTGTGCGGAAATGTGGACGGCGACTACGACCGCAGTCAGATAGATAGCCAGCTAAAAAGCGAGCTGATGACCGCCCTTCAGCCTGCATTTGCCAAGATTTCCTCTATGGGTATACGTTACAGCGCACTGCCCGGCCACACCATGGAGCTTGCCGATGCCCTCAACGAGGTGCTCTCCCAAAAATGGAGCGGTCTGCGCGGCATAAAAATCCACTCCTTTGGTGTCTCCTCGGTAAAGGCCTCGGAGGAGGACGAGGACATGATCAAGGAACTACAGCGCAATGCGGCATTTCGCAACCCCACCATGGCGGCCGCTCATCTTGTGGGTGCACAGGCCTCGGCCATGCAGGACGCCGCAAACAACCCCTCCGGCGGCATGATGGGCTTTATGGGCATGAATATGGCTCAGGGCGCAGGTGGCATGAATACCGGAAACCTGTATGCCATGGGACAACAACAGCAACAGCAACCCCAAGCCGCTCCCCCGCAAGCCCAGGGATGGAGCTGCCCCTGCGGTGGCACCGGCAACACCGGCAAATTTTGTGCCAACTGTGGCAAGCCCCAGCCCGCACCCACCCCACCTGCCGCGGCACAGGGCTGGAGCTGTTCCTGCGGAGCTGTAAACCAGGGTAAATTCTGCGCCGAATGTGGAAACAAAAAACCCGAGGCCGCACCGAGTTATCGCTGTAACAAATGTGGTTGGAACCCCCAAACCCCACAAAATCCCCCTAAATTCTGCCCCGAGTGCGGAGATGTGTTTGACCAAAATGATATTGTGTAACGATTTGATTTGAGGAAAACCGAACAAAATTTGCACTATTACCAAACACTAAGCGCCAAATTCCCAAAAGTTGGATTTGGCGCTTTTATTTGGTTTTATCCTGTGAAAAACCAAGTCTAAAATCATCAAAGCGCAAAATATTGGTCAACATGGACAACCAACCGCCCTAAAAAAAGGTATAATTTGGTGGCGAAAACTTTCTATAATGGATTGTTTTTTATGTCAAAATTCGATAAAATGGTATCATTACTTCTTGAGGGAGGGAATTCTGTGACAAAACATCACGCAGTGGAATGTCTTTACATGCCTTACAGAGATTTTTTGTCGGATAAGTGCAATATTTTTGCGCCCTACGCCCGCACAAAATGCGCGATGAAGTTCTCATCATTCTCCCTCAAAACTAAAAACCCAAGGGGATAGAGCAGACTGTGGACAGGTTCCGCAGTCTTTCTTTGTTTTTAAATCTTAATCAGGAGGAGTTAACATGCAAAGAAAGAAAGTTGCCCTTGTAATGGGCAGTGACAGCGATTTTGAGGTGGTAAAAAAGGCGGTGACCCGCCTAAAGGCTTGGGACATACCGGTAGAGGCTCATGTTATGTCGGCTCATCGCACACCTGCGGCGGCCACTGCATTTGCATCGTCGGCGGTTGAAAACGGATTTGGTGTAATTATTGCAGCAGCCGGCAAGGCGGCTCACCTTGGTGGCGTGCTGGCTGCTCATACCACACTGCCTGTAATTGGAATACCCATCAAGTCCTCTACCCTTGACGGCCTTGATGCCCTGCTGGCCACCGTCCAGATGCCGGCCGGTATCCCCGTGGCCACTGTGGCCATTGACGGCGCCGAAAACGCCGCAATTCTGGCGGCTCAAATGTTGGCTATATCGGACGAAGATTTGGCAAAAAAGCTTGTAGAGTTTAAGAGTGATATGGCCGCTGCGGTGGCAAAAAAAGATAAAATCATTATGGCGGAGGTAGAAAAATTATGAACAAGATGGAGCAGATGTACGAGGGTAAGGCCAAAAAGGTATTTGCAACCGATGATGCAAACCTTGTTATCGTTGAGTATAAGGATGATGCAACCGCCTTTAATGGCGAGAAGAAGGGCACCATTGTTGGCAAGGGTGTTATAAACAACCGCATGACCAACCACTTCATGAAAAAACTTGAGGCCGCAGGTATGCCCACCCATTTTGTCGAGGAGCTTTCCGACCGCGAAACCCTTGTTAAAAAGGTGGAAATTGTGCCTCTTGAGGTAATAATCCGCAATATTTCGGCCGGCTCCTTTGCCAAGCGCTACGGCGTTGATGAGGGCATTGTATTTGCCGCCCCCACCGTTGAATTTTCCTACAAAAACGATGACCTTGGCGACCCTTTGATAAACGATCATCACGCCATGGCACTTGCTCTTGCCACGGCCGACGAGATAGAGCTTATCAAAAAATATGCCTTTATGGTAAACGATCAGCTCAAGGGATTTATGAAGGAAATCGGCATTGATCTTGTCGACTTCAAGCTTGAATTTGGCAAGACGGCCGACGGCACAATTGTACTGGCCGACGAAATCTCCCCCGACACCTGCCGTTTTTGGGACGAGAAAACACACGAAAAACTTGACAAAGACCGCTTCCGCAGAGATATGGGCGGAGTTGAAGATGCTTACAACGAGGTAATGCGCCGTTTGATGGGCGAATAAATTAGAACCGTGAAAGGAATTTTTTCCTATGAACAAACTTCATGAGGAATGCGGCGTATTTGGAATTTGGTACCCAAAAAAGGCCGATGTGGCCACCGATGCATATATGGCCCTCTACGCACTGCAACACCGTGGGCAGGAAAGTTGTGGCATTGTTGTTAATAGCGATGGTGTTATGTCCTCCCACAAGGATGTTGGGCTTGTACCCGATGTGTTTAATAAGGATACTCTGGATAAGCTGGGACACGGCGAGATGGCGGTGGGACATGTGCGGTACTCCACCTCGGGCAATGCAAAGCGTGTAAACGCCCAGCCTCTTGTGGTGCGTCATGTAAAGGGCGGTATGGTTTTGGCCCACAATGGCAACCTGACCAATGCCCCCGAACTGCGCGAGGAGCTTGAGCTTGGTGGTGCAATATTTCACACCACAAACGACACCGAGGTTATCTCATACATAATCACTCGTGAGCGCATAAATGCCGGCTCAATTGAGGAGGCCATAGAGCGTGCCATGCCAAAGATAAAGGGGGCCTACTCCCTTGTAGTTATGTCCCCACAAAAGCTCATTGCCGCAAGAGACCCCGACGGCTTTCGTCCGCTATGTATGGGCAAAATGGGAGAGGCCGTTATTTTTGCCTCCGAAACCTGCGCCCTTGACAGCATAGGCGCTCAGTTTATACGAGAGCTTGACCCGGGCGAAATTGTGATATGCGAGCCGGCCGGCATCCGCACCATCCGCACACATTGCGGCAGTCGTGGCCATCTGTGTGTGTTTGAGTTTGTATACTTTGCCCGACCCGATTCGGTAATTGAGGGGGTAAGCGTGCACGAGGCTCGCCTGCGTGCTGGGGCATTTTTGGCCGACGAGCACCCGGTAGAGGCCGATGTTGTAATAGGCGTTCCCGACTCGGGGCTTGATGCCGCTCTTGGCTACTCAAGGCATACCGGTATTCCATATGGTGTAGGCTTTATAAAAAACCGCTATGTTGGGCGCACATTTATACAGCCCACCCAGGGACAGCGTGAAAAATCGGTACGCATAAAACTAAATGCCCTGGCCGCCACCGTGGCCGGCAAACGTGTGGTACTGGTGGACGACTCAATTGTGCGCGGCACAACCAGCGCACGCCTTGTAAGCATGCTCCGCGAGGCCGGCGCCACCGAGGTTCACATACGCATATCGGCCCCACCCTTTGTGGATGTATGTTATTTTGGCACCGATATTGACAACAAGGACAAGCTTATTGCCTGCCGTATGAGCAGCGACGAGATTTGCCAAAGCCTTGGGGCCGACTCGTTGGGTTACCTAAGTGTTGAGAGTGTAAAAAATATTGCCAAAGGTGCCCGCTGTGATTTTTGCATAGGCTGTTTTACAGGCCAGTACCCCATTGAGGTACCGGGCGAGATACACAAAGATAAATTCGAAATGGCCATTCCAACCCAGATTAAAGAAAAATATACAAAAAATAACCCGTGAGGTGTGATTGATATGGAACAGAGTTTCAGCCAAAGTTATAAGGACGCCGGGGTGGATGTCACCGCCGGTTATAAGGCCGTGGAGCTTATGAAAAGCCATGTTGCCCGCACAAAAACACCGGGTGTACTCTCGGCCATTGGTGGATTTGGCGGTCTTTTTGCCCCCGACATTTCGGGCATGAAGGAGCCTGTGATGGTGTCGGGCACCGACGGCGTTGGCACAAAACTAAAGCTTGCATTTTTGCTGGACAAACACGACACAGTGGGCATAGACTGTGTGGCCATGTGTGTAAATGACATCGTGTGCTGTGGCGCAAAGCCACTGTTTTTCCTTGATTATGTGGCAGTGGGTAAAAACCTGCCCGAACGTGTGGCCGAGATTGTGTCTGGCGTGGCCGAGGGCTGTGTGCAGGCCGGCGCCGCCCTAATAGGTGGCGAAACCGCCGAGATGCCGGGGCTTTACCCCGAGGATGAGTACGACCTTGCAGGCTTTGCAGTGGGCATGGTGGATAAATCAAAACTGCTTGACCCCACCACCACCGCCGAGGGTGATGTACTCATTGCCCTGCCCTCAAGCGGTCTGCACTCCAACGGATTTTCGTTGGTGCGCAAGGTGTTTGGCGTGGGTGGCAAACCCCTCAACGGCTATCGTGAAGAACTGGGGCAAAGCCTTGGTGAAACTCTGCTAACACCCACACGCATATATGTAAAGCAGGTGCTGTCGCTAATAGATGCAGGTATAAAATTGCGGTCGGTTTCCCACATAACAGGCGGCGGATTTTATGAGAATATACCCAGAGCACTGCCCGAAAACATGCGTGCGGTTGTCGACCGCAACTCGCTACAAATCCCACCGATATTCAGTCTCATTGCCCAAAAGGGCGGCATACCCGAACGCGATATGTTCAACACCTTCAACATGGGTGTGGGCATGTGCCTGACCGTGGCCAAGGAGGATGCCCTTGCGGCCCTTGACCTGCTAAAACAGCAGGGTGAGAAGGCCTATGTTATGGGGCAAATCATGAAGGGTGAGCGGGAGGTCGTGATCAAGTGAGCGAAAAAAAACGCATAGCGGTGCTGGTGTCGGGCGGAGGCACAAACCTACAAGCCCTGCTGGATGCCCAACATCGCGGCGAGAACCCACAGGGTGAGATAGTATTGGTGCTCTCCTCCTCCCCCACGGCTTACGCCCTTGAGCGTGCGGCCAAGGCAGGGGTCATGGGGGTTGTTGTGGCTCGGCGTGACTTTGAAAATGGGCAGGACTTTGACAATGCTATTATCTCGCAGCTTGTCGCCCACCGCATAGACCTTGTGGTCTTGGCAGGATTTATGTCAATACTGGGCAAGGATCTTACCGATGCCTACGACAAAAGAATTATAAATGTGCACCCCTCGCTTATCCCCTCCTTTTGCGGGGAGGGATTTTATGGGCTTCGGGTTCACAAAGCGGCGCTGGACTACGGCGTAAAGCTTACAGGAGCCACGGTGCATTATGTAAACGAAGTGCCCGACGGCGGGGAAATTTTACTGCAAAAGGCCGTGGAAATTCACCCCGACGACACCCCCGAAACACTGCAAAAACGTGTGATGACCGAGGCCGAGTGGGACATACTACCCAAAGCCGTTGCCATGTGGTGTAATGAGCACTGAGGCATCAGCGCATGTTTATACTGTTATGATATTTCAGCCAGCCAAGAAAGGAACATTACCATGCCAAACCTAAACCTGCAAAGTTTGTTAAAGGATAACAGCTACCCCGGTCGTGGCATTGTCATAGGCCGAAGTGACTGCGGTAAATATGCTGCAGCGGCCTATTTTATTATGGGGCGCAGTGGCAACAGCCGCAACCGAGTATTTGTGGAGCATGATGGCGGCATACGCACACAGGCTCATGATCCTGCAAAGCTTGAAGACCCAAGCCTTATAATATATGCTCCTGTGCGACTTATCTCGGGCCATACCATTGTTACAAACGGCGATCAAACCGACACAATCTACGACTGCATGTCGCAGGGTGGCAGTTTTACCAAGGCACTGCGCAGCCGCACCTTTGAGCCCGATGCCCCCAACTACACCCCCAGAATATCGGGCATAATAGATCCTATGGGGCAGTATTGCCTGTCCATCCTTAAAAGTGCCGACGGCGACCCACAATCCGCCCGTCGCTACTTCTACGAGTACCAAAATCCAATTGCAGGACAGGGGCATTTTATACACACCTACCGCTGTGACGGCGACCCCATACCCTCATTTGAGGGCGAGCCCCTGCAGGTGGGTATAGATGGCGATATTGACAGCTTTACAAACAACATATGGCAGAGCCTAAATGAGGACAACAAGGTATCGCTTTTTGTGCGTTATATAGATATCAAAAACGGCAAGACCGACAGCCGAATTGTAAATAAAAACAAGTGATGAGGAGTGTGCTACATGGCAAAGGAACTCGAGCTAAAATATGGATGTAACCCCAATCAAAAGCCCTCCAAAATTTTCATGAAGGAGGGCGAGCTTCCCATTGAAGTGCTGGGCGGAAAGCCCGGATTTATAAACTTTCTTGATGCCTTTAACAGCTGGCAGCTTGTAAAGGAGCTTAAAACCGCCACCGGCATTGTGGCGGCCACCTCCTTTAAGCATGTAAGCCCCGCAGGTGCGGCCCTGGGTCTGCCCCTTAGCGAGGTTGAGAAAAAGATATATTTTGTGGAGGATTTGGAGCTTTCGCCCCTTGCCTGCGCCTACGCCCGAGCACGTGGGGCCGATCGTATGTCAAGCTACGGCGACTGGATAGCCCTGTCCGACTGCTGTGATGCCCAAACCGCCACCCTTATTGCCCGTGAGGTATCGGACGGTGTTATTGCTCCCGACTATACCCCAGAGGCCATTGAAATACTAAAAACCAAGCGCAAGGGTGGCTACAACATCGTAAAAATAGACCCAAACTACACCCCTGCCCCCATTGAACACAAGGATGTTTTTGGCATAACCTTTGAGCAGGGTCGCAACGAGCTTTTGATAAGCGACCAAATGCTTGGCGAGCTTCCCACCAAAAACAAAACCCTGCCCGAGGGCGCAAAGCTTGATTTAGTTTTGGCTCTTATCACACTCAAGTACACCCAATCAAACTCGGTGTGCTATGCAAAGGACGGGCAGGTAATAGGTGTAGGTGCAGGACAGCAAAGCCGTATACACTGCACCCGTCTTGCCGGCAACAAGGCCGACATATGGTATCTGCGCCAACACAAAAAGGTGCTTGAGCTACCCTTTAAGCAGGATATCCGCCGTCCCGACCGAGACAATACAATTGATGTGTACATCTCGGAGGACTATATGGATGTGCTGGACGACGGCATGTGGCAGCAGTTTTTCACCCACTGCCCCGCACCTCTCACCCGTGAGGAAAAGCGTGCCTGGCTGGATGGAGCCAATGGAGTTGCACTTGGCTCTGATGCCTTCTTCCCCTTTGGTGATAACATCGAGCGTGCAAAACGAAGTGGCGTTAGCTACATCGCCCAGCCCGGCGGATCTATTCGTGATGACCATGTCATCATGACCTGCGATAAGTACAACATCGCCATGGCCTTTACAGGTATTCGTCTGTTCCACCACTAATATCATTTTAAGCCAAAATTTGCAGATCGTTTTTCTCATCCCTTTTGGGATAACCGAAAAACATGGCAAAAAATATGCCCATACATGAGGTGTGTTTTTGCCTATCGCCGAAAGGAATGATCACATTTATGAAGGTACTAATAGTCGGCTCGGGCGGCCGCGAGCACGCTCTGGCCATAAAGCTTGCCCAAAGCCCCCTTGTTACAAAGCTATACTGCGCCCCCGGCAACGGCGGCATATCGGCTCTGGCCGAGTGTGTGGACATTAAGGCCACCGACCTTCCTGCCATGGTGGAATTTGCAAAAACCCGGGGCATAGAATTTTGTGTGGTGGCCCCCGATGATCCGCTTGTGCTTGGCATGGTTGACACACTGGAGCGCGAGGGCATAAAAACCTTTGGCCCCACTGCGGCGGCCGCTGCAATTGAGGGGAGCAAGGTTTTTTCCAAAAACCTCATGAAAAAATACAACATTCCCACCGCCGCCTACGAGGTGTTCGATCGCCCCGACAAGGCCCTTGAGTACATAGCGCAGCAAAACAACTTCCCTGCCGTAATAAAGGCCGACGGCCTTGCCCTTGGCAAGGGGGTTATAATACCCCAAAACATCGAGCAGGCAAAAGAGGGGCTATCCTCCATTATGGAGGATAAAATCTTTGGCGAATCTGGCAACCTTGTGGTGGTGGAGGAGTTCCTAACCGGCCCCGAGGTTTCGGTACTTTGCTTCTGTGATGGCACCACCCTTGTACCCATGGTTTCATCTATGGATCACAAACGTGCGCTTGACGGCGACAAGGGGCCTAACACCGGCGGCATGGGCACCATAGCCCCCAACCCCTACTACACCCCCGAAATGGCCAAGCTATGCATGGACACCATATTTATGCCCACCATAATGGCCATGCAGCAGGAGGGGCGCCCCTTTAAGGGTTGTTTATATTTTGGACTAATGCTAACACCTAAGGGGCCATATGTGATAGAATATAACTGTCGTTTTGGCGACCCCGAAACACAGGTGGTCCTACCCCTACTAAAAACCGATCTCTTTGAAATTATGTTGGCTATACATGACGGCCGCCTTGATGAGCTAAATATTGAGTTTCATGACGGCGCGGCGGCCTGTGTTGTAATGGCCAGCGGAGGCTACCCCGGCAGGTACCAAACCGGTATTGCCATATCGGGGCTATGCGACAAGGGTCAGGCCGAGGGGGTCCAGGTCTACCACGCAGGCACAAGGCTTGTGGAGGGAGAATATCTCACGGCGGGTGGGCGTGTGCTGGGTGTTACAGCCACAGGCGACGACCTATCCAAGGCCCTTAAAGCGGCCTATGACGGTGTGGAGCGCATAACCTTTGAGGGTGCGCACTACCGCAGTGACATCGGCAAAAAGTGATTAGATTGATGTGAGAACTCAAGCTAATTATTAAAAAACTGCCGTATGCTACCCTGTGGCAGACGGCACATGGAGATTTTTATGCGTAGAAGTGACAGACAGGTGACCGACCCTGCAAAGATAAAAGAAATACTAAGCAGTGGGGAGTTTTGCACCCTTGCACTCATGGACGGCGACCGCCCCTACGCCCTACCACTTAGCTACGGTTACGAGCTGACCGACGAGGGGCTAAACCTTTATTTTCATGCGGCAATCAAGGGTAAAAAGCTATGCTGTATTGCCCAAAATGGCAACGCCGCCTTTTCCATTGCTCTGGCTTTGGCAGTTGATGGCGAGGGCGAGGCCTGCACCTACACAAGGTATTACCGCAGTGTGATGGGTCAGGGCAGCGTGAGCCTGCTTGAGGACGCGGCCGAGCGACACCACGCCATGAGCCTGCTAATGAAACAGCACGGCTACACCGGCAAGATGGAGTTTAATGCCGACATAATGACCCGTACAGCCGTGATAAAACTACACTGCACCGACTTTACCGCCAAGGAGAGTTTATCTAAAGACGAGTAACTGCACCAATGGCCGATATGGTTTTTAGATGGGACATCTTATAAAACAAAAATCGCAGGTAGTAAAGATTTTTACGCCCCTGCGCTAAACAGGAGGAGCACTATGTATAAAGACATGATGGACACTATTGGATTTGTTGCAAAACTTGATCCCGAGGTGGGGGCTGCTATGGCCGATGAACTTGGTCGTCAGCGCCGCAATCTTGAACTTATTGCATCCGAGAATATTGTTTCGCCGGCTGTTATGGCCGCTTTGGGTAGCGTTTTGACAAACAAATACGCCGAGGGCTACCCCGGCAAGCGTTACTACGGCGGTTGCCAGTGTGTCGATGTGGCCGAGCAGATTGCAATTGATCGTGCAAAGAAGCTATTTTCGGCCGATCATGCCAATGTACAGCCCCATTCGGGCGCACAGGCAAATTTGGGTGTTTACTTTGCCCTGCTTGAGCATGGCGACACCGTGCTTGGCATGAACCTTGCTCATGGCGGACACCTGACCCACGGCTCCCCTGTTAATATGTCGGGCAAATACTACAACTTTGTGGCCTACGGTGTGGACGATAAAACCCAAACCATAGACTACGATGCACTTAAAAAGCAGGCCATGGAGGTAAAACCCAAGCTATTGGTGGCCGGAGCAAGTGCCTACCCCCGTGGAATAGACTTTGCCGCAATGGCCGATATTGCAAAGGCTTGCGGAGCTATATTTATGGTGGACATGGCCCACATTGCCGGCCTTGTAGCGGCAGGGCTTCACATGAATCCCGTGCCCTATGCCGACGTTGTTACCACCACCACCCACAAAACCCTGCGTGGCCCCCGTGGCGGTATGATTCTTTGTAAGGAAGAGTACGCCAAGGCCATGGACAAGGCTATGTTCCCCGGCACACAGGGCGGCCCCTTGATGCACACCATCGCCGCAAAGGCTGTCTGCTTTGGCGAGGCTTTAAGCGACGAGTTTAAGACCTATCAGCAGCAGGTGATAAACAATGCCGCCGCACTTGCAAACGGTCTTGTAAGCAGGGGCTTTAACCTTGTATCGGGCGGTACCGACAATCATTTGATGCTTGTAGACCTTCGTAGCTTTGAACTGACCGGCAAGGAATTTGAGCACAAGCTTGACGAGGTTTACATCACCGCAAATAAAAACACCATACCCAACGACCCACAAAGCCCATTTGTAACCAGTGGCCTGCGCCTTGGCAGTCCTGCTGTTACCAGCCGTGGCCTTGTGGAGAGCGACATGGATATGATTGCCGACTGCATTCATCGTGTTGCCGTTGACTTTGAGGGCAACGCAAACAGCGTGCGCAGTGACGTTAACGCCATTTGTAACAAATATCCTTTATACGAATAATTTTTTGGTGTGGGCAGGTTTTGTGCAGGCCGGTAGTTTTGGTGCAGACGGGATGATGCCCGTGGACGGGGTTTGTCTGCGGGCTTATTCCCGTCAAGGCAAGGCTGCCGCTACTGCGCAAAAACCGCCCCAAACACACATAAAAACGGAGGACAACCCATGGCACTGTTTAGAGGAGATATTCGTTCCGAGGTTATGCAGATGGACACCTCGGTCAGTGTAATTCTGCCCTACGACCGCCCAATCAAGGATCAGCCCACCCCCTGCAAGGTGGTTTACCTTTTGCACGGTATAAAACTAAATTCCACAGGTTGGGTACGTTGGACCAACCTTGAAACCTACGCAAAGCAGACAGGTATTGCCGTGGTAGTGCCCGAGGGTTACCGTGGGTTTTATACCGACATGGCACATGGGCCGGCCTACTACACCTTTTTGTCGCAGGAGCTTCCCGCCCTCTGTGAGAAAATGTTTGGTATATCCGGCAGACCTGAGGATGTATTGGCGGCAGGACTTTCCATGGGTGGATACGGTGCACTAAAGCTTGCACTGCGAAATCCTGAGAAATTCGGTGCCGCAGCGGCCTTTTCGGCGCTGTGCGACCCCATAGAGTTTGCCACTAAAATGGGTGGTGAGCTGACAGCTAAGGAGGCCCCTGCTGTTTGGGGCACCGATCTTACACTGCGCCCCGAGGATGATTTATACCACCTATCCAAAAATGTTGCTACCCTGCCCAAGACTAAATGCCCACGCATTTATTTTAGTTGTGGCACAAGTGACGCACTACATGGACAAAACATGGCTTTTAAGAAAAATCTTGAGGAGCTTTCGCTTGTTCATACCTACGAAGAGTGGGCCGGTGATCATGACTGGGATTTTTGGGAGGTCGCCATACAAAAAGGGCTCGATTTTTTCCTAAAAGGTTAGGTAATAAGTCTACTGTGAGGAGTTGAAGGCAATGCCGTCACCACTTGCGGCCACACTGCGCCCCACCACCCTTGATGACGTGTTTGGGCAGGAGCACATATTATCCAAAGATGGGCTTTTGCGCCGCGTTGTGGCCGGCGGACAAATCCCTAATATGATATTTTACGGGCCGTCAGGTGTGGGTAAAACCACTGTGGCCCGTATAATTGCGTCGACGGCCGGCAAAAAATTATGTCATCTCAATGGCACTACCGCATCCACTGCAGACATAAAGGATGTTGTTGCACAGCGCGACACCATAGATGGCCGAGGCGGAGTAATACTTTACCTCGACGAGATACAGTACCTAAACAAAAAACAGCAACAATCCCTACTTGAGTGCATTGAGGAGGGGGCTGTAACCCTTATTGCCTCGACCACCGAAAACCCATATTTTTACATTTATAATGCTATTTTAAGTCGTAGTACGGTATTTGAATTTAAACCACTTGGCACCGACGAGGTGGAAAAGGCTTTGCTTCGTGGGGTTGAGGTGCTCAGAGAAAGTGAGCAAATTGAGCTGGAGGATGGCGCAATATCACATATTGCACTCTCATGTGGCGGAGATGTGCGCAAGGCACTCAATGCACTTGAAATGGTTTACCTTTCGACGGTGGGAATCAACCCACGCAGGATAACACTTGAGGATGTAAGGGCCGTTTCACAGCGAAGTGCCATGCGCTACGCCCGCGATGCCGATCAGCATTATGACATACTGTCGGCCCTGCAAAAGTCTGTCAGGGGGTCGGATGAAAATGCCGCACTTCACTACCTTGCACGACTTTTAGAGGCGGGGGATCTCATCTCGCCATGCCGCCGCCTTCTTGTCATGGCCTCGGAGGATATAGGCCTTGCTTACCCCATGGCCGTGGCAATTGTAAAGGCTTGTGTCGACAGTGCCCTGCAACTTGGACTCCCTGAGGCCCGTATTCCCCTATCTCAGGCCACCGTACTGCTCTGTACATCACCCAAATCAAATAGCGCTTATCTTGCAATTGATGCCGCCATGGCCGATGTGCGTAGTGGCAATAGTGGTCCTATCCCCTCTTATTTGCAGGATGGGCACTATGCAGGGGCACAAAAGCTTGGCAGAGCAATTGGCTATAAATATCCTCATGCATATAAGAATGGTTATGTAACACAGCAGTATTTACCTGACGAGATAAGCGATAGGGTGTACTACAACTTTGGACAAAATAAAACCGAGCAGGCCGCAAAGGCTTATAGGGATAGATTGATTTTAGAAGAAAAGGAATAGGTTAATGACCTAACGGAGAAATTTTTATGACTAAACAAACTAAAATTATTATAGTGGCGGCGGCAGTGTTGGCGGTGGCCGCTGTTGGGCTATTTTTCCTATGGCAGTCGACCATTGGAGGTGACACCAACCTAAAAACCGTAATACTTGAGGTGCATATACCAAACCAAGATGTGGTTGCGGTAGAGGTGCAGACGAGTGAACAGTTTTTGATTGGCGCTATGGAAGGTGCGGCTGCAGTTGGTGACTTTTCCTTTGAAATTGAGGGAACATTTGTAACCTCTGTTGGTGGGTACACCGCTGTATGGGAAGGCGATAAAGAGGAGTGGTGGCGTATAGCCAAAAATGGCGAGGACCTGCCGACCGGCGTTACCGAAACCGCTCTCGAAGATGGCACTACCTACCAGTTTATACTGACAAACGGCTTTGTTGACTAACCTAAGACCGTTTGTCGCTCACGCGAAAGACCCAAGACCGGGGGGGCCCCCGGCCCCCCCCCCCCCCCCCCCCCCCCGGGGGGGGGGGCCCCCCCCCCCCCACAAAAAAATA
>CAYJGQ010000004.1:16678-55406 GCA_964369885.1 uncultured Oscillospiraceae bacterium | reverse complement strand
GCTTTACATCATTGGGCAAAGACGATCACTTAAACAGCATGAAGTGCATAGCAAGAATGCTTTTTGATGAAGAGTTTGTGGACAAAGTGCACGGTGCCGGTGATGATCAGACGCTCAAGGAACTAATAGAACAGATGGAGCGAGACAATGAGTGATGGAGGAAAGATAATGACACGATTTATACAGGATATGACTTGGCCAGAGGCCAAAGAGTGTATTGCAAAAGCGCCATTTGTATTCGTGCCGGTTGGTTCCACTGAGCAACACGGTTACCATATGCCGCTGGGCACTGATAATTACACCGCTGTTGATGAATGCTTGCGCTGTGCAGAACTTGTGGATGGGCTGGTCATGCCCTGCATAAACTACGGACAAATCTGGTCACATAATGATTTTCCGGGAGATTTTTGGCTTACTCCAAATACGCTCAAGCAGGTGCTTAAAGAAATTGCCATTTGTCTTAAAGCTCATAACGCACAGAACATTGTGTTTATATCGGGACATGGTGGTAATGTGGGCACAATCAAAGAGGCCGCACGAGAGCTGTATGATGAGCAAGATATCCACAATGTGTACTATTTCTGCCTCTATAAGCAAATTGAGTATACGAAAGATTTGATTGATAGTCCAATTTTCAGCACCTCATTCATGCATGCCGAGGAGATCGAGACCTCCATGATGATGCATATACGCCCGGATTTGGTGCATTTAGACCGTGCCGTGGATAGCTGTCCTGAAGTACCGGTGTATTATTCTTGCAGTGCTGTCAAATGGAGTGAATTTAACGAAATAGGCAGTTTTGGCGATCCCAGCACCGCCACAGCTGAACATGGTCGTATATTCTTAGAGCGCATGTGCGAGGGAATAGCTGATAAGCTTCGTCAGTGCGTGGCGGCACGTAAAAAAGAGAATAAAACGAAACATTAACAAACAAGGGAACAACTTACACTGAGAAACGTCTTGATAGTCATACTATGACTAAACTTTGGCAAATTAAAACCATGCATTAACATACCGATCCCCAAAAGTTAGACCAAAAATCTAACATTTGGAGGTCGGTATTTTTATGGCAAAATACAGCTTGAAAATCGCCATCTGGGCCAATTAAATCACAAATATTTTCCTGCTAAATATGAGCTTACCTACAATAATGTGTTGGGAAAGGCAAAAACCCTCGATACACAAATGCATACCGAGGGTTTTGCCATCGTGTACTACACCGCCGGAATGAACACAAATATCTCCGGACTCCATATGAATTTCTTGGCTGTCAACTACATGTTCCTCTGTACCCTCAGCATTATGAGAATCTGCTCTTCATCGTGGGAGTGCATGGAAAAAGCGGCACCGTGTGACTGAATAAAACTTATTTGAATATTGTCACCCAATATAAACTGGGTAACAATTCCCTCTTCTTGACCAAGCTCCCACAAATCCGAATACAACATTCGCTTTTGTGGTAAGGGACTCTCGCCTATAAAAACAGCCCACCGGGCTGTTTTTATTACGCCTCGTCTTCACGCGCACCAAAGAGAGTAGCCTCTATGGCTACTCTCTTTTTTTATACGCTGCCATTAAGTCATCGCTTCGCTTTCCTTCATGTATACCAAACCCACTGCTTTTAACGATGGCATATTTTGTCCATAGCATCTATAACATCCTGCCCCAACGTTATATCTATAGCTTTAAGGTTGTCGGTGATCTGATCAGGGCTACTTGCTCCAAAAATCACCCCATCAATACCCTCAACGTGTAAAATCCAAGCAAGGCACATGTGGTTCATTGGTATTGCACACTCTTTGCTGAGCTCTATGAGCTTTTCTACCTTGTCAAAATTATCATCAGTGAGATATTTACCACGCATATGTTTACCCTGTGGGCTACTTGCCCTGCTTCCCTGCGGTGCTTCACTGCCTTTGCGATACTTGCCGGTGAGCATCCCCTGCGCCAACGGGGAGTAAACTATTTGCCCCACTCCATACTCAGCACAGGTGGGTAGCACATCGTCCTCTATATATCGATTTAGCAAATTATATGACGGCTGATTTACAATAATCCTGTCAAGCAGTCGTTTGTCGCATATTTCCATAGCATCTCTAATCTGTTGTCCCGTCCATTCACTCACACCAAAATACAACACCTTGCCGGCAGTTATCAGATCATCCACCGCACACAAGGTTTCTACAAGCGGAACATTTTGATCATATCTATGGAAATACAAAATGTCCATATAATCCATCTTCATCCGCCCAAGGCTTGCATGGACCTGTTCCATAATTGATTTTCTTGACAACCCTTTTTCATTTTCTCCATCCCCCATCGGCCAAAACACTTTGCTGGCCAAAACAACCTTGCTTCGGGGGATATCCCGTAGTGCTTCGGCCATCACCTGCTCTGCAACGCCACCATTGTAGGCATTGGCCGTGTCAAACGATGTTATGCCATTTTCCCATGCAGTATGAATTATACGCTTTGAAATGTCTTTTTCCACCCCATCACCGTATGTGAGCCAACTGCCCAAACTTGCTCTGCTGACCACTAACCCTGATTTTCCCACCCTTGTGTATTGCATTATAATCCTCCTTTGTAGACTTCCTTATCCAACTATCTGCGTACGATGTAGCGGTATTTTTCTTTGCCGTAAAACTTCATGTGGCATGGTTCCCACAGCCGCCGCAATACCTGCCGCTTCCCCTGTGACAGCACATGCCGGTATTGATCTTGTCACATCCCACAGGTCCTCACTCACGCTTATGCATCTCCCCGCTGCATACAAATTTTTATTATGGCGACCACATAAGGCTGCGAAGGGGATTTCGTACACCGGTCCTGCTACCCGCCAATCGCTTACTAAGCCTATACTATCCTCTTGCTCCTGCTTACAGTCCTCACAGGTGGGCGAGGTGCTTCCCAGTAGTTTGCGCGTCATTCTCACCTGCGGTAGTGTTGGCAGGGTGGTGAGGGAATGATGTGGACTTGCATCTCCCTCCTCCAAAAAAGCTAATCGCTGGGTTTTATGGGCACTTATCACGGCTCGGGTGAGCTGCTGCGGGTTCAGTGCATCATAACGAGATTTTTCAAGCAAAGCAGCCTTTGAAATATCATGTGCTGCTATATCATCATCACTTTCACCAACTATGTGCAAACGATTTTCTCCATCCATAAGGCTATAATACCATGCTGAAATTAGATTCCCTTGGCTGTATGTTTTTGTTTGCTCGCCTGCTAATGCGCACACAGTTGCATCTCCACTGGCATCAATTACTGCACCTGTATTTATCGCTGTTCGTCCGGCAATATTTTCTATTATTAGTGAATTTATTTTATCTGAGGTGCGATCCACCCCACACACCGATGTGCCATAGAGTATATTTACATTGTGACTATGTACAAGTTCCTCCATCAAAATGGCAAACAGTTGGGGGTCATACTGTACTTTTTTTCGCTGACTGACCCGTACCGATTTATCCCCATCATTTAACCATGCAGTAGGTACTCGACCGGCACAGCCATGCTTTATGGATAACTCAAAGAGTTCATCGCATATGCCAAAGCTTACTTGGTGGCCCTTGCCATCACACAGTGGTAGATAAATCGATATAAGGCCGGCAGTCGCCAGCCCACCAAGCATGTATGAGCGTTCTATTAATGTCACATTTGCACCCATGCGAGCGGATGACAAGGCCGCTGACACTCCTGCAATGCCACCACCCACCACCGCCACATCACATTGTGAGCTGATTGGGGTTTTTAAGGTTTCACTTATATACTGCATGTTAACTACCCCCTAATACTTGTGGCCAAAAGTGTTTTATCGCATCAGTAAGTACACCGCTGTCGCTATCACATGCTATATAATCCACCAAATCTCTGACTTCTTTTGTGGCATTACTCGGTGCCGCCGACATGATAGCACCTTTTATCATGGGGATATCGTTGGGGCTGTCGCCTATAACAAGGGTTTTGTCGAGTGAAAACCTCATAACCTCACTCATTATCTTGATACCCTTCCACTTATCAGCCCCAGGCGGTGCAATCTCAGCCATGCCTTTTTCGTAATATAATGCCAGTGTGCACTCAGAAAAGTTTACACTAATATAATCGAGCTGTTCTGTTGTCAGTCCTAATACTCCGATTTTTACGACTGTTTCGCTTAATTGATCCTGTAAATTTTGTCTCACACCGAGCTCTGTAAAGCGCGGCCCCTCGCCCCTAAGTTGCAAACAGGTGCCACCCTTTGTCAGGCGGGTATCATTTTTGCAAAAATAAGGCATTTTGTCAGTTTGAATGGAGTATACAGCCCCCATTTCATCCAGGGTAGCGCAGATGCTTCTTAACTCTTGCCCTGAAAAACTGATCACATTTATTGCCTTGTGCCCCACTGAATCCCAAATTAGGGCACCATTACACCCAACAAATATCTCAACACCTAAATCCTTGGCGTAGGGAACACAAAATACCGGATGGCGACCTGTGGCAAAGTACACCCCAACCCCATGTTGTCTCAACTTAATAATAATGTCTATATCACTTGGGTGTACGGAGTTTTTGCTGTTTAACAGTGTTCCATCCATGTCTATAAACACCGCTTGAATGTTAGCCATGGCTTCTCCTCAGTCTATTGTAATAATTGCACTTTGTTTGGCAACACATCTTCCATGCGAATATGTCAACTTGTAATCATCATGATTCATAATTATAACGGGCGAAATGGGATTGTGACCTGCTTTTTTACAGGCTTTGAGATCAAGTTTCATGAGCTTATCTCCACATTTGACCTTTTCACCCTCCTTTACATAGCACGAAAAGCCCTTGCCCTTCATATCTACCGTGTCTATTCCTATGTGAAGTAGAATTTCAATGTTATTTTCCGAGGTTATGCACAGTGCGTGATAGGTTGAGGCCACATTGGTTATCGTTCCGTCACATGGGGCATACACCATACCATCGTCAGGCTCTATAGCCACACCTTTGCCAAGTATCTCATCCGAAAAAACTTCATCGGGCACCTGCTGCATACTGACGCACTGCCCACTCATAGGTGCTTTTACCTCAAACATTTTATTTGTCCTCCTTTTCAATTGATGCTCTCAAAAATCCATCGTATCTATCCAATATTTTCTTTGCATCTTGTGCATCTATGCCGTGAATTAGCATAACAGCTGCCAGCTTTACGCTTCCGTTTGCATCTTTTAGCGCTTCATCAATGCTTTGTGATGTGGCCGTGGGTACAATCGTTCCAAGCATGTTGCGGCTGCGCAGCATAAGTTTTTCATTGGTAGCGGTGAGGTCAACCATAAGATTGCTGTACACCTTGCCCTGCTGTATCATCGTGGCAGTGGAGAGAATGTTGAGCACTAACTTTTGGGCTGTTCCTGATTTCATCCTCGTTGACCCGCTCAGCGGTTCATGGCCTATATCCACTTCAATGGCTATATCGCTGTGTTTTGACATTTCGCTGTCATGATTGTTCACTATACATATTGTGGCTGCACCCACCTTCTTGGCATGTTTAAGGCCGCCTATGCAGTAAGGTGTACGGCCGCTCGCAGCTATTGCGCATACAACATCTGTATCATTTATGCAGTGCTCATCGAGTTGCTCTGCGGCAAGGCTTAGGCTATCCTCCGCATTCTCCACCGCCTTGCGAATTGCGACATCCCCACCCGCAATCAAACCAATAAATTTATCAAATCCTACCGAAAAGGTTGGTGGACATTCGGATGCATCCAAAATTCCAAGCCGACCACTTGTGCCCGCACCTATATAAAACAGTCGCCCACCTTTTTTCATTTTCGCCGTGATGCAGTCTACTGCATCTGAAATATTTTGTGCCTGCATATCCACCGCATCTGCAATACTGCGATTTTCATTGTTTATCATTCTCACCATTTCTATTGTAGATACGGTGTCGATATTGATAGTATTTGGGTTTTGTTGTTCGGTTTTGAGTCCACCGATTTTTTTTGCATTTACACATTCCATGAGAACCTCCTTTTTGCACTTTGAGACATTATATTGTATAATACTTACATAATTTTTTATGGAAGGGTTGATTGATTTGAGCTGTAAAGATAAAATTGAGGCCTACGCTCCCTCTTTTACCTCAACCGAGAAAAAAATAGCAAAATATCTCCTTGAAAATCCTGAGCTGGTTTTATCTATGAGTATATATCAAATTGCTTCCGAAACAGCTGCCTCACCCGCCTCTATAACGAGACTTTCGCATAAACTCGGCTATAACACCTTCAAAGAAATGCGTCAAGACCTCGCTCCCGCCGCCGATGAATTGGCTGTCGATGACTTCAAGCGTGTCATGGGATGGTTTGATAATACTGATGAGCTTGTTAAAAACTATCTCACTGGTATGAATAATGTTTGTCGGCAGGCCCTGCAGCTCAACAGCATGTCTACTATACGAAAAGCAGCCACCTTAATTTGCCGTGCAGAAACAATATATCTATTTGGCATAGGTGCGTCTTCGCTTATTGCCATGCATCTTCAGGAAAAACTTGTTAAAATCCATAAAAGATGCATCTTTAATTTAGACTCCGACTTTGCGGTGCAGGTGGCAAATGGTGCTACTCCAAAAGACCTCGCAATTGTGATTTCATACAGTGGGCTTAGCCCCGACATTTTGCGTGCCACTCGAAATGCACGTCAAAACAACTGTAAGGTACTCGCCATGGTTCGCCAAAGCAACTCACCCCTACGCAAGATGGCCAACTACACACTATCCATACCCAGTGCAGAACAGGTCACACGTATCACTTCACTCTTTCCACGCTATGCACAAATCCTACTTGTAGATTTTTTGTTTTTACATGTGGCGCAAATCATGGAAATAGACCCCGACATCGTCCTAAAGGAGTATAGAAATATCATGCGAGCACCCGACAAGGATACCTCTTTTCCCTAAAAACAGGTTAAATCGATAGTATGGCATCTGTAAATGTGCGGTATGGCAAAAAGCCATGACGTTCATACATTCTTCTACCGGCTTCGTCGGTGGACATGAAATACACAATATATAGCCCCTTGCATGACATGTCATATAACATTTTACTAAGTAGCACGCTACCAAGCGAATGATTGCGATGTTCGGGATGAATACCAAACGGCCCAAATCGGCATGGCATACCCCACATTCCACGTTGTGCAAACCCCACTATTTCATCAGTAGAGGATTGGCAGAGCCACACATGCTCCTGTGCCTTGTTTTGCGCTATCAAAGCCCTTGTATTGTGTACCCATCCGGCTGTAAAGTTTTTTTGTACAAATTCGAGTAGCGACTCCTGCTTATCCTCACTATATGGCAAAAATTTATATCCCAAACCCTGCGCACTCAATTCTTTATCCCTGTATTTCTGCGGCACACTATAGTCAAATAGTGTTCTATACATTGCGGTATGTTCCTGCCCAAAGGTGTAACCCCTTTCTTTTAGCAGGCCATAAATAGCGGGGTAGTTTTCGATATCAAGACCCGGCATAAGATATCCGGGACTGTACATGCCAAATATAATTTTGCGCACTCCGCTTGCCCGCAATCTCCTCTCCATTTCCTCTATAAGGACCTGTAACACACCTGTGTCACTCCCACCCAAAGCTATAATCCAACCTGTATCGGATTGCAGCCCTCGGTCATAATATGGCACTTTTCTTATAATGCCAATTATAAAGCCCTCTATTTTACCCTCTCTTTGCTCAATCAAAAATAAGTTTTCATCAAAATTTGGGTCATCCAACAATTGTTTTTGCAGACGCTCCCTGTTCACTTTGTCGTGTGTGAGTGTGTCACACCATATTTTAAGTATGTCCTCAATATACTCTTTACAGTACTCGATTATCACAACGCTTCACCCTTCCTCTATGCTTGTATAACCAACGCAAAAGATGTGTTTGCCGTCAAAAGCCCCAATTTCCACATATCGTTCTGTGCTACCCTGCCTATGTGGTTGAACATGTCCGACGGCTGAGCATTTCTTTTCATAATAACAAGTTCCCCCGAATAACGCAGGGCATTTTCATTCATAACCAAGACATCTCCAATGCAACGCTCGCCACATTCTCTCGCCCGCACCATCTGACCGGGTGTTGCCATCTGCCTTGAGCTCAATGAGCGTATCAAGTATTCGGCCTCATCACCACGAACAATATGTGACATCCCAAAAGTAATATCCCTCTCCTGTTCACTGAGTTTTGTGTCTGGGTGTACATGTAGCGTGGGGGTGTTGAGTCGACAGCACAGGCTCATATCCTGCAGTTCACTCTCATCGGCGTATGGATCACCTATGAGAATATCATCTATAACGCCCGTGTCAAACAGCTCAAGTGCTGCCTTTCCTACATCCATATATCGATGGTTTTCCACCGTGGGAAGCCCCGAACACATGGGCAGGCGTGGGTTGGTCAAAGATGCCACGCAGGCTGTAACAGCGATATCCATATCTCTATAAATACGAGAACGTTCGGCCATAAATTCAAGCGATAGACCCGTCTGGGGCATAGGATAATAATTATGATGGGCACGAATGTTTATTCCCTCCAGTGACCTGCGCAGTACTGCCACCTGCTCACCTGCCTGCTCGGCTCCAAACATTGAGGCGTTAATCATAATGCCTGACAGAGCAAGTGTTTTTGCAAGATAAATAATATTCTCGGTGTCAAATCCGTAATCCAACCTCATCCAGTCTGGGGCAAGCTGTCTGAGGGAACACAGCATATTACTATCTCCCAAAAATTTTTTTGCGGCCCCTCCAGAAATGTCCAACGAAAACATCATGCCCTTGCCACTCACATATTCACCAAGGCGCTGCATGACCGGCAAAGCCTTTTCATATGCGAGTTCGGGTATGTGTAGCGAGCTAAAAATCTCCCTGCCACCATTTTTGTATACCCTGTCGATATAAGCAAACAGCTCTTTTTCATTGTCTGTGTTTCCATCGGGAAAAACTGCCGCTCCAAAGCTGTATTTACTCATATAAACCTCCCAATTCACCCATGTAGTGGTCTGTAACTGCGTAAAATACGGCAATTGCCTTTGACCTCAAAGCTTTTCACCGATGCGGGAATTATAACTGTGCGTGTATAAGGCAGTGCGTAATTCTCACCATCCACAACCAAAATTGCATCGCCTTCCACCGCCGTGAGCACCTGATAGCTGTTGCCCTTTTGCGTTTTCCAGCTGTCGGCAATATCAACTATATCGGCCGCAAACAATCGGTGAGTTGCCCCGTTTTTTACATTAGCTCCCGTATCTGGTCGTTGCCCCTTTGGGAAATGTTTTATGTCGGGGGACAAAGTTAGGTCAAGCACATCAAAGCTTTTATCTATGTGTAGTGCGCGACCTCTGCCATAGTCGCACAGCCTGTAGGTTATGCCGCCAAAACTCCCCACCTCTATTGCAAGCATATTTTTGCCACAGGCGTGTAGCATACCACAAGGAATCATCACAAAATCCCCCGCCTTTACGGGGATTTTTTTTGCATATTTATCTACATTGTCCTCCTGTGCCGCCTCGCGCAACAATTCCTTGTCATCGGTTGTGGTGCCCGCGACAACATATGCCCCCTCCTCGGCCTCCAAAATATACCACGACTCAGATTTTTCACGGTCGTTCTCCACTCGAACAGCATAGTCCTCACCGGGATGCACCTGTATGGACAAATCCTCAATAGGGTCCATATAAGCAATGCGTATGAGCTGATTTTCGGGGTCATCCCCCATAAATTCATCATGATACTTTTCGATAAGCTCATTCACCGGCATACTGTCATATGTTCCACCCTCTACCACATTTTCAGCACCCGGGTAGGCACACACTTCACGGGCAATTCCTATTGGTTTATCCGGCAATGATGTAAGCCCTCTGAGCTGTGATATGCGTGTACCACCCCAAATGCTTGGTAGGTAGTTTGGCTTTAGGAAAATAGGTTCCCTCATAACTCCTCCTTTTCCCACACTATTTTACCATCGCGCTTAAAACAGCGATATGGGAATGGTTTTTCCTCTATTATGCCGTGGTCTTGCTTTGTGGCCGGAAGACTGCAGGCTGCCACCGCCAACACCACATCCCCACTGTTTATTATTCGGTGGGCATATTTTCCGCTGATGTAGTGAAGCGATCCGGCAAATACCTTTTCAGCATAAAAATCGTCCCCACCGTCCCAAAACAGCAAAAAGCCCTCGCCTGCAAGGCCGTAGTAGTATTCATCGCAGTTTGGATCAATATGAAAATGCCCGTGTGTCATTGCACATTCGCCATCCACCGTAAATGGATTTATATAGGTGATACCCCACTGCAAATTGCCCATAACAAAATCTTTGCGGTGAAAATTCTGATTTGCAACTTTATAGGCAATATCATCCTGCTTAAACTCTTTTAGAGCCGCTGAATTTTTATATACCTCTCCAAGTTCTCCATATGTCTTTTGGCGCCAAACCACATTCTCACCCGACAATGTACACTCATCTACAAATTGTTGTATACCTTTAGGTTCTCTCACAATATTTAGCATTATATAAAAACACCCCTTGTCCTTTATTCATGTGGGATGCACCGTCTATAAAAAGTGCATCCCACTATACTTTATCTCTTCTTATTCACCTGCCGCTCCAAAATTCTCCTCGTATCCCTCTTTTAGCATAGTTTTGTGCACAACACAGGGCTGGTAGCCTGTATTTTCAATGACATAATCTTTTATAGTCGCCGGCACCACCACCACGTCAAGGAACTTCTGATCGAAATAAAAATCAGGGTTAGACTTGGAATAAATTTTTACATTTTCGCCGTCCACAAGGGTGAGCACAGTAAATTGGTCGTTATTGCTACACACTGTTTTGCATCCCTTGTCCATGTATATATGTTTGGTCATATAGTACATGAGATCGGTCTTGCCCAAAACAAACTGTTCCCAACCATCTCCCTTACCGTCTGGTATGGGGTCAATTGCAATGTTTTCTTTTACCCAAGAGGTATCACGCTCCTTATGCAAAACCATTTCGCCCATGTGGCTATGAATTGGACGACGTTGGCCGTCGGCATCAAGACGATTATAGTCATACATCTTGTAGGTATATGAGCCTATTGTGAGCGAACCAAGCTCCAGTATAAGCTGCCCCCTGCCCGAAGCATGGATGGTACCACCGGGTAACATTACCTGCAATCCCGATTTTGATTCAATGTGATTTATATATTTCTCATAATCCACATCTTTGCCGTCCTTCTCGGACTGCTTTACAAGCTCGACAAATTCATCGGGGTTAACATCCTCATTGAACCCAACATAGGTCTTTGCTCCGTGCGAGGTAGCAATTACATAATATGCCTCATCCTGCCCACCCTTTTCACCATACTTCTTGGTGCATATCGACCGTTCGGGGTGCACCTGAACCGACATATTGCCGTTGGAGTGATAGGTGTCGTCATAATTAAAGCGTATGGGGAAGTACCCCTTAAATGCCTTTACGCACTTTTCACCCATTATTGCATTTGCACGGCTTTGGATAAATGTAAAAAATGGAAACTCCACAAGGTTTTTATCAGCCTGCACAACAATGCTGACCTCCATGGGAATCATATCGAAAATCCATGCCACATTGCTAAATTCCTCGGGCAAATTGCGGGCTTTGCGGATAAACTCCCCACCCCATACACCTTCAAGGTAAACGGGCTTTGTTCGGAATGGATATTTGACAAGTGTATCAAAAATCGCATCCATAGTGCCTTTATCCATCAAAACAAAGTCATCAGGTTTGTCGGCACAGATGTAGTAGTCAAGTCTATCTCCACAAAGTAGTTCTTTTCTATTGTTGAGTATAATTTCAAAATCAATATAATAGTTGCGGCGCATAAGCTCCTTAAAGGGTCTGGGTGTCTTATCGCCAATGTTGATAAGCTTGCCCTCACGAGCTCTTATAGCAGCCGTCTTTGGGGTGACATCAAGGTACACACACATATCCACCACATCAGCAAAGCATGATGAACTGCTGCCATATCCGCACAACAACATGACCTGACCCTTACCTATGCCACTTGCCTGTTCACACAAGGCCTGCTGCTTTTCTTTATCCATAAAATCCTGAAAACTGCCGTGAAATATTTTACCAAATAGCAGTACTGGGTCTTCATCATAGTTAAGTGGCAAACAGTCTGCAAACATTTCATCGAGCTCTTTTATGGGTTTAATCACATCAGCTGTATTTGGCACACAAACTTCCAGCCCACTTTGTGAAAGCAGTTGAGCTATTGCCGAACTAAGTGTCGAGAAATCAGCCGAGGCGTAGCCATCTAAGGCCACTACTAACCCCTTTGTCTTAGCTTTTTCTTCAAACATTTTTGCAAGCTTTGAGGCCGCCGAGCTGGTACCGTAGGTGATATTATTTAACACATTGTCGGACAAAGCAGGATGATTTATGGCATATGGGTCATCGTAGCCCAAGGGCTTAAACATAAAGCTCATAAGTGTAAAGTATCCTTTCAAGAGTGTAAAATGTAAGCAGCCGTGCCCTCCCTAAAAAGGCACGGCTGCTTTTAGCAAAAAAATAAATTCCCAGAAACTTAGTTGTTATTCTATCTCTCCATCCTCAAAGGAGTCAAGATTTTGAGGTTTAGCACCCACAGTATAAGTAAGGATAAATCCACCCAGTACAGCTATGATGTAACCGCCCACATAAGCTATGGGATTTATGTTTACGAGTGCTCCGAGTACACCGGATACGTTGATGGCCACAGCACCCTGCGTGAAGAAACCGAGGAATAATCCACCAAGGCCTGCACCGGCACAGGCCAGAAGGAACACACGACCCAAGGGTAATGATACACCAAAGATCAGAGGTTCGCCTATGCCCAAGATGCCTGCGGGTAAACCACCCTTGACGGCCTGAGTAAGACCCTTATTCTTGCGGTACTTCACAAGCAGTGCAAGTGCTGCACCAACTTGGCCTGCGCCTGCCATAGAGTTAAAGGCATACAGCGGGGTGTAGCCGAGGGTTTGAATAAAACTTGCATGGATGGGGGTAAGGCCGTGGTGCATACCTGTCATAACCAGAGGCAGGAATGCAAACGCAACAGCTGCACCACCCAAAGGTCCTGCATTTTCAAACAGCCAAATAAGTGCGCCTGTGAGAACATCGGTTACAAATCCCAAAACTGGTTGTAGTATAAATATTGTAACAAGACCCACGATAACGATAGATACAAGGCTTGGAATATGCACCTTGAAGGAATCGGGGGTGCGTTTTTTGATCCAACGCTCAACAATTGCGATAAGCGCACCGGCTGCGAGTGCTGCCAAGGTGCCGCCACGACCGTTGATGAATGTAAGGTCCAGAATGCCCATTGCAGCGCCGGCAAGACCGCCTACGTTTGACACAATACCTCCGGCAACAAGACCAAGGTAGGGGTTACCACCCATAACTTTACAGGACTGCATAGCCACAGCAATGTTGAGGTAGGCAAAGAATGTGGAACACAGCACGCTGAGCGCCGCCATAAATACCGAACCGCCATCAACCACCGCAGCTGGATTAAACGCAGCTATTTCGGTGAGGTTAAAGGCCAAAACAAACAGCTGTCTTACACCGAATAAAAGACCGGAGCCTGCAAACACAGGAATGAGTGGGCTAAACACCTTGGAGAAAAATTCAAAGATGCCGGTGGCGTTGCGTTTTTTCATAATAGCGCCCGTGTTCTCAATGATTTCAACGCCCAAACCTTTAATTTCCTCACATACTGTATCGGCCACACCGGGGCCCACTACAATTTGAGGTTCCTCAAGTGAACCAACTACCCTCAAAACTCCCTTGAGCTTGGAAATTTCATCTCTTTGAACCTTTGCAGGATCTTTTACCGCTACACGCAAACGTGTCATGCAGTTTTCGAGTTCTGCGATGTTCTGTGCTCCTCCAAGTAGCTCAAGAATTTTTACCGAAATGCTTTCTGCCATTGTTTCCACTCCTCACAAAAAATTTGTTTGTAAAGTAATCCGCTTCTCGACATTTTGTGTCTGTAATCAGACTAACAAAACGCAAATTCATTTTCAATTCTCAATTTATACAAATTAAAAAAATGTTTCTAACACATTTGTGCTTTCGAAAAGTTTCATAATAATTGCAATTATATGAAATAACGAACGAAAGTGGAGTTATTAGACCATTAATGAAACTATACAGTTTCATTAATTTTTTTAAAAATTGCAGTAAATTGAAGAATTTTAACAATATATTGAGATTTATGGATATAATTTAAATTTGATTTTTAATATGTGTATGGGTTAAATTTTATATAAATTTTTAATGTTTTATAAAATAATTATTGACAAACATCAACTAAATAATTTATTATCACATATAAAGATGATTAGTTTCAAAATAGTGAAACTATTTATGAAACTTAATATTTAGAAAGCGAGGTCAAGTACAATATGCAAACTTTCGATCACATCATCAAAGATCCACAGGGATTACACGCACGCCCAGCCGGATTGCTTGTAAGAATAGCCAAAGATTTCCCCTGTAATATATCTATAAAAACAGAGGATAAGGATATTGACGCTAAGCACTTGTTATCGGTGTTGCGTGCCGGGGTGGAGTGTGGGCAAACAGTCTCATTTTGTTTTGATGGCGAAAATGAAGATGAGGCATGTGCAAAAATTCTACAGTTTATGGATGAAAATTTATGATCTCCCCTCAACAGCAGTGCTTCTTCTGAACTATTTTTTAGACATCAAAAATGCACCGATGCTTTTTTCATGCTCTAAACCACATAATTATGTGACTTTTAATATTCCTACTGTGTCTAAGCGAATTGGCATGGTTTTATTTTTCTGTGAAATTTTAGTTTAATTGAAAAATTATAACATCTTAATCTCTATGTTCAATTTTATTGAGCACTATATATGAGAAGGTTTTCTGCTTGGAGATAACGACTGCTTAACCGATAAGCTTCTAATAATCTTGTAAATTTGCGGCACCCAAAAATATAGTGTGTTTCGTAGACTACCTGCTCTAAAACATGGATTGGCTACAGATTCTCCCTCTTCATATTTTAATTTGTTATTTAGTAGCTATGGGACGACAAGAAATTTAGTGCGCAAGAAATTGTTATATTGTGTACAGCTATTTTGAGTAACACCTCTTTTAACTGCCAATAAACTTTTGTGTTCATCTGCTCTTCGGTAATATTTTTACTGCAAATGAACTGTCAAAATTATGTTAAATCCTAAAATCACTCGAAAACTAAATACTCGCACTTTTAAAAGGCGTCCTTGCGTTGCAAAAACGTAATGACGCCCTTTTTTGTTTTAGCAAACTTTTGAGAAGAGATGTCGCTTTGATGTATATACCACCAAGGGTTGCGCCTGTGAGTATTGCCTGTATTATCATGGAGGGATACGCCCTGCCAATTGGCCACCCTCTGTTGCGCCGAAGAAGCAGAGCAGGCTCTGCTTACTGAAAATGTTCTGACAAAGTACCCTTGCCAATTACCACAGCTACCCCTGTTATTAAAAACTAAGCAAAATGCAAAAAACACAGACTTTTTCTATGAGAGTTATGATGTTCGAGGTCAAACAGAGTAGCTTTTATTGCTGATCTGTTTTTTCTATGTTTGCGCAGGATTACTTATATCGCACATCTGCCTTTGTCAGGTGCATACAAAAAAAGCCACACGATGTACTTCTATTTATATGCCACCCTCCGCACATGGCGAATTTGGTACAGCTGATCAGCGGTGATATTGAAGCATAAAAACAAGATGCCTCAATCTTCAAAAAGGGCAGCAAACATTTATGTTTGCTGCCCTTTTGTGTATAGTTCTTCGGCTAAGTGTCGTCTTCAAAATGTCATTACAGGTAGATGGGTGGCTACTGAATTTATTAGTCTTTGTGTAGTATCAGGGCTATGTATTCAAGTTTTTTCTCCCCCACCGACTCTATGCTGTGTCCCTGGCCATCCCCTGTGTAAAAAGAGTCCCCTGCATAAAGTGTGTATGTCTGACGGCCATCAAAAATTTCGGCCACGCCTGAAACAATATAAAAAAATTCCATTTCGCCTATGTGTTCATGAAACCCAAGCGATGCGCCCGGCTCGAGTACCGATAGGGAGAGCAGCCTACCCTTATTAAACAATTGCTCCTTATCAAGTAGGTGGTGTAGAATAAGCTCACCCTTTCCACCCCTTGCCTTTGTTCGTTTTTCAATCCTATGTTCGCCCTTTTTTGTTAGCATAAAATCTCCCTATTCATTGTCCTGAAAAAGTATTTCCTGACGCATTTTCCATGTTTCGGCCATCAGCTCATATGTCCTTTTGTACAGCTGATAGTATTGCATATATTTTTTATGGTTTTCATTGCTTGGGTAGTAGATATTTTTAACCTTAACAATACTTTTAACCGCTTCATCAAAGGATGAAAACGCACCCTGCGCCACTCCATTTGTCATGGCGGCGCCACGCGCGCCAAGCTCTCCGCCCTCTACGGTCACAACGGGTTTGCCCACTACATCCGCAAACATTTGGCACCAAAAACCGCTTTTTGCACCACCGCCGCACATGGTTATTCTTTCAACATTTTGTGGCATGTGGCTGTAACAATCCAGCATTGCAAAAGCCACACCCTCATAACATGCTCTTAGCAAATCTCCAAGGCTTGTAACCGATGTAATACCGCTAAAATTTGCCTTTGCATTAAAATCCACAAAGGGAGCGCGTTCCCCGCCTGCAAGCAAATATGGATGATAAATTACACCGTGTGATCCTATGGGAATATCCCTTATTTGACCCTCAATATATGTGTAAATATCAACGCCCTCCTGCTCGGCCTTAATTTTCCACTCATAGGCCAATGTATCTATGGCCCAATCAAGATTTGGGGTACCCGCCATAGAGGCCATCAGGCGCAACCATCTCTTTTGCGCCACATGTGTCACGGTCATACCTGCAAAAATATTATCATTATTCGGCTTTGATATAACCATTTCATGCAGTGCCGCCGTCCCCATTATGGTACAGCAGTGTCCATCTTCGGTTACACCTGCACCCAGGGCACAGGCCGCCACATCCATCGGGCCTGAGGTGATCAAGGTGTTCTGCGAAAGGTTCAAACTCTTGGCAAGCTCGGGTTTAATTATCGCCTTATTCTCAAGGGCCGACATAATTGGCGGATACTTATCGCGATATTTGCTCAAGCCATACAAATCAAAAAGTTCTTGGCTATATTTATGTGTGTCAAGATCTATAAACACCAGCGATTGGTCGGTGGCATCGGTTGTTTTTTCTCCTGTAAGCAGGCAAAACAACACATCTTTTAGGTGCATAATATAGGATGCTTTGCTTAAGGTTTCATTTTCCTTGCGATCCATCCACTTCAAAATACACCCCTGATTGCCTGTAAACATCCTTGTTCCTGCTATGTCAAATACTTTTTGGGTCACCCCTTCTTGGTTCCATCTATCCAGATCTTTGGCGGCACGGCCGTCACAAAAACAGCATCCGTTGCGCACAGGGTCTCCCTCTTCATCAATCATCCAAAGTCCATCACCCTGTGCAGTTATGCCTATACCGCTTATGCTTTCGGGGTCATAACGAGAGGTTATATCCTTAATACAAAGCTGCGCTTTTTCCCAAATTTCGTATACATCTTCCTCAAACCAATTTTCATGAGGATGTATTGCTGTTAGTGCAAAGCCTTTTTTATATATCTCATTTCCCTGAATATCAAACAGTACAGCCTTTATGCCCGAGGTCCCCGAATCAAGGCCTATAATATATTTTTCCATCTTATGCTCTCCTCCTCACATATGTAAAACCATTCCCTTGCCTTATGACAAGGGAATGATTAGCTGGGTTTATGCCAGCAATTTTTTTATGAAATTCAAGCCATCTATGGCATCTTGGTCAAGCTTTTCCTCCGATGCCCCGCCCGACATGTCGCGCCAGATATTGCTTCCGGTAGACACGGTGCCTCCCGTGAGCACCAATGGCTCCAATGTTATGTATCCATCGTACCCAATGGCTTTAAGTCCATTTGCCACAAGGTCCCAGCGCATCATGCCGCCGCCCGGATTTTTACGATTATTTTCGCCAACGTGGAAGTGGCCAAGGTGCTTGCCACAATGCTTAATGGCCTCCTCGCTGTTGTCCTCCTCCAACATCATGTGGAAAGAGTCAAGTAGCACCTTAACATTTGGTAGCCCAAGCTCCTCAACATAGGCCACAGCCTCGGCCGAGGTGTTTAGAAGAAACTGCTCAAAGCGATTGGTAATCTCCAGGTTTATGTCTATGCCAAGCTTTGCCGCATATTCCCCTACCTCCTTCATGCTTTTAAGGCTTGCTTTGCGGCACTCCTCTTTGCGGGTGCAGTATTCAAAACTCATCCACCCTGCAAAGTTTATACCGGATAGCTTTGTGCCTCCAAGGTAGTGTATGGTGTCCAGCATCTTCTTTAGCAGAGCTACGCCGTTTAGGCGGGTTTGCTCATCCAGCGAGGCTACATCGTGCTCTTTGCCCAGCCCCACCAAGTAGCAAAGTTCCATCCCCTGCTCCTCGCAGGTCCTTTTAATGCTGTCAAGCTCGGCCTTGGGCAGTGTGGTCAGACGCTGTGCAAATACTTCAAGGTAATCAAACCCATTTTTAGCCGCACGAATTATCGAGTCCTCGCAGGGGCCCTCCCAATCTTTATTCCAATAACCGTAAACAATTCCATACTTCATGACAACTTCTCCTTATTTTTTCATTTTTAAGTTTCTAATCACATCCACAGATACAGCAATAAGAACCACCGACCCTGTAACTATTTGTTCCCAAAATGACGAAACGCCAAGAAGATTTATGCTAAAGGATATTACCCCCATCAAAAGTCCGCCAATGATGGCTCCGGTTATATTGCCCACGCCACCGCTCATAGACACACCACCGATAACGGCCGCTGTTATGGCCGGCATATCCCAGTTCTCGCCTATATTTACCTGCGATGCCCCAAGGCGTAGCACCATTAGCACACCTGCAATCGCCGCCAAACAACCCGACAATGTGTAGGACAGTAGTTTAATTCGATTGGTTTTAATACCTACAATTTTGGCGGCTTGTTCATTGCCACCTACTGCGTAAATTTTACGTCCAACCGTAGTTTTATGTAGCATTACCAGCAAGATTCCCCATAAAACAAGCATGATGATAAAGGGGTAAGGAATTGTTTTTACCAATGAACCTTGGCCAATTTCTGCAATGGACTGGGGAATTCCCGTAATTGGATGCCCCTCGGTTATAACGTATACAGCCCCGCGATAAATAGAGCTTGTTGCCAATGTTACAATGAATGGTGTGAGCTTAAGCCCCACAATAAATGATCCGTTTATGCACCCAAGCAGTGCCCCTGCGGCAATTGATACCACTACTGCCAGCAGTGGTGGGCAGGCCGTGGCTGTCGAAAGATATGCCACCATCCAGCTGCAAAATGCGGCCACACTTGCAATGGAAAGATCAATCCCCCCTAAAAGGAGTACTAAGGTTTGGCCAAATGCTGTTATAATGGTAAAGGATACCGTGCGTGTAAATGTTAGAATATTATATCGTGTGAAAAAATTCCCTGTGATAAGATGAACTGCAACAGCAATCAACAATGTGACTAAAAACACAACGCTATTGCTACTTGCCAGAGTTTTTGTCAACTTTTCTCTTCTTAATAAATGTTCCATATCCTATACGCTCCAATTCTTGATGTAGTGGTTACTGCATTGCAATTTTAAGTATATCTTCTCTTGTGCTGGTAGTGGGGTCGGTAATTTCGCCCTTTATCTCCCCCTGATGCATTACTAAAATACGATCTGCCACCAGCATCAACTCCTCAATTTCAGATGAAATTACAACAATAGTCATTCCCTCATTTGCCATTGCGGTAATGAGCTTATATATCTCGCCTTTTGCCCTAACGTCAATGCCACGAGTGGGCTCATCAAGCACAAGTAGCTTTACACCCTTGGCCATCCAGCGTCCCAGCACAACTTTTTGCTGATTGCCACCACTTAGATTTTTTATTTTATCCTCAATAGATGCCACCTTTACCTTTAGCTCGCCTACATATTTGTTAACAACCTCATCGGTTTTGGCAAAATCTATAAGCCCGTGCTTTTTGTAGTCGCTATACGAGGGTTCAATAAGGTTCTCGGCCACGCTGAGTTCAGGAAATATCCCAAGTCTGCGCCGTTCTTCGGGCACAAGCGCTATTCCGTGCATTATTGCATCATGACAATTTCGCAGTTCCACTTCATTATCATCAATAAACAGCTGTCCCTCGTTTTTGGGATCTATGCCCAATATTGAATTAAAAAGTTCCGTACGTCCCGACCCTACAAGGCCGGCAAATCCCAAAATTTCAGATTTCTTAATCTTAAATGAGATATTCTTAAATACCTTCCCGCGCGAAAAGTTTTTAACCTCCAAATGGGTCGGAGTGTTAATTTTACGCGCAACCTTACTTTGCGTCTCCACTTCTTGGTTGGCCATGTGGAAGATCATATCTTTCTTTGTAAGTGTTGATGTGGGCGCACGGTGCACCACCTGACCATCTCTCATAATAGTCACTGTATCGGTTATTCTTGAAATTTCCTCCAAGTGATGTGATATGTAAATTATGGAGTGCCCATTACGCTTTAGCTGATCAATAATCCCAAACAACCGCTCAGACTCTGCCAAGGTAAGTGAGGCTGTGGGTTCGTCAAATATAATTATTTTTGAGTTAAATGTAAGGGTTCGGGCTATGGACACAAGTTGCTGAAATGCCGCCGAAACTTCGCTGACCTTCTGCTCAATATCCAAGCTTACCCCAAGGCTTGCAAGCATTTCGCTTGCTTTTTCATGGGTTTTTTTGCGGTCAAAAAGTGCACCGCTGGTTTGATAATTGCCAATAAAAATATTCTCCGCAATGCTTAAGTCCTGCATAAGGTTTAGCTCTTGCGGCACCATGCCAATTCCGTTTAGCAGCGCATCATTGGGAGAATTGTTATATATAACCTGCCCATTTAATATGGTCTGTCCACAGTCGGCCTTATGAATGCCCATTATAACATTCATAAGTGTGCTCTTGCCCGCACCGTTTTCACCAATAAGTCCATGAACCTCTCCCGGCGCAAGCTCAAAGCTTACATTGTCCAGGGCGGTGGTGCCGGCAAATTTTTTTGTAACATTTTTAATTTGCAAAACAAAGGTTTCCATAATATAGTGTGTATCCTCACATATTATTATTGTGTTTTCCCCCACCAATTTGGTGGGGGAAAACAGAAAAACATCAGTATAGAAGATCGATAAATTCCTGAGCACGGTCGGCATAAACAAAGTTTGTGTCCTGATCCATGATATCGTTTTCAATCCACTCGCCGCCGGGACGCTCGCCATCGGCCAGCTTGATAGCGGTTTCGATAGCTCTAAAGCCCATGGCGTAGCAGTCCTGAACACCTGTTACAAGAATGGTGCCGTCACGCACTTCTTCAAGTGTGCGCTGGTCATGGTCCATACCAACAATCACAATATCATCACGCTCAGCCTTTTTAACTGCATCGGCTGCGCCTATGGGATTTGTCATGTTGTTGCAGTAAATGGCATCAAGCTCGGGGAAGCGCTGTATGTAGCTCTCGGAAATTTGAACAGCCTTGGCAAGGTCGTCAGACTCAAACTGAGTGTCCAAAACCACAATGTCAGGGTACTCTGCAAATACTTCGTTCATACCCTCAAGGCGCAGTTCGTGTACGGGGTTGCCGGGAGTGCCGCCCAGTACAGCTACATTGCCGGCGCCACCCAGTGCATCTACCAGCTCCTGAGCCAGCTGTGCACCGTCACGCTTTGCGTTGGAGTTGCCAACGTAAACATATCTGTCGGAGGAGGGAGCATCGCTTCCGCCAAATGTCATAACAGGAATGCCCGAAGCAACAAGTTCATTTATGGTGGAGGTAATTGTGGCTTCCTCGGTTACGTCTATACCAATAGCATCATAACCTTGGCCTGCAGCGGCTTCAACGCGCTGAACCTGATCACCACCATCGGGAGTTTGGGGTGCAACATATTCAAACTCAACCTCAATACCCTGTGCGGCCAACTGGTCGGCTGCAGCCTGCATGCCTATCTCAACACTGGCCCACCAGGGATGTACCAAAACATAGGAGAAAAACAATTTGTAGGAATCTTTTTGTGGCTGATAGCCGTCAAGCTCCATATAGGTTGTCATGCCCTCTGTTGTACTGGGCTCGGGAGCAGGTGTCGGCTCTGCGGTATCCTCGCTCTGAGCAGGCTCGGGTGCGGGTTCGGGCTCGGCTGCAGGTGCACAGGCTGCCATTGTTGCCAAACACAACAATAACGCCAACATCATAGCAATAACTCTTTTCATTTCTTTCCCTCATTTCTTTTTTATTATTATTTCTTTGAATAGTTTTGTTTTACCACTACTCTATTGATATAATATATATAAAATTAGTTAATTGTCAATTGTTTTTATTAATTTGTTTCCATAAAAATAAAAAATCATAAATTTTCACAATTAAAACATATATCGTTTGTTTATTATTTATCCGCAAAATAATTTTTGTTTGATTTTTATTTAAATATATTGTACAATTTTTTTATAATAAAAACTCTCAATTCCACATATATGTAAAATCATGTCAAACTAAATAATTCAAGCTTTTTACTCATCATAAATATAGCTATTTACAGTGACAAAAGAAAGGAGTTTTCATATGTTTGCTGCACAACGACTTGAAGTGATTAAAGATCTTCTTATAAAAAACAAATCCATCGAGGTTTCGGGCTTGGCCACCATTTTAAATGTAAGTGATGTTACGGTGCGCAAAGACTTAGATAAATTAGAGAGTGACGGATTTTTATTAAAAACTCACGGCGGAGCAATTTTAGCCGATGCAGATACCTCGCAGCCCTCAAATCTTATGATTGAGCATTACGTTGAGAAAAAAAAGATTGCCACACTTGCCTCCACCCTAATAGATGCAGGTGACAGCATTTTTATAGGACAAGGCTCCACCTGCTACATGTTAAGTGCTTACATAAAAAACAAAACTCAGTTATCCATAGCTACAAATAACGTTGCGCTTGCCACACAGGTGGGTGGTAGCGTAAAGGGTATACACTTATTGGGCGGGAAAATTAACTATCTATCCGGCCTGCCCTACACCTCGGGGGTGCATGTGTCGGGCTATCTTGAGGGCATTAATGTTAGCAAGGCCTTTATTAGCGTTAATGGCGTGGATATTATGGCAGGGCTGACCTGTGATGATCTTGATGAAGCAAACTCCCTTAGAAATGTAATAAAAATTGCAAAACAAGTGATTGTACTTGCCGATCATACAAAATTTAACCGCATTGGCATGTACAACATCGCTCCACTTAGCTCTGTGTCGGCCATTGTTACCGATGAGTGCGAGTATAGCGAATATAGATTGGCCGCTTTTAATAAAAATATAAAATTTCTTACTGTGTTTGAAATATAGGGGGTGGCATACTTGAAAGACTTGATGCTTAAACTTGAGCAGGTGTGTATGTCTTTCGGCGGCCAGTCTGTTTTAAGGGATATATCCCTTGACATATTTGCCGGTGAAACCTGCTGTATTTTGGGCGAAAATGGGGCGGGAAAATCCACACTGGGCAAACTTATGGCCGGTATTATTCCGGCAAGCAGTGGTAGCATTTTGCTAAAGCAGCAAAGCTCGCAAAATCTCACCCCATCGCGCAAAATGGGGTGTGCTGTTGGCATGTCTTTTCAGGACAACATTCTATTTAAGAATCTCACAGTTATGCAAAACATACTTATTTCACCCTCTCGCAGCCATCCACAAACATTTTGGGTGGATGAACAGGAAAACCTCACGGCCGCCAAAGAGGCTCTGTCCATTTTCCCGGGAAGCTATATTGACCCACACAAGCTGGTGTCAGAGCTCAGTCTGCCCGAGTGCAAACTCGTGGAGCTTGCAAAATTGTTTTATCAAAATCCGTCAATAGTTGTATTGGACGAACCCACCTCCTGCCTTGGAAAAAATCAGGCAGAGGAATTGTTTGAGGTTCTGCGCCAAAGAAAAAATGCAGGCACTGCAATTGTGTATATAACCCATAATATCGAAGAAATTTATGCAATTGGCGACAGGGTGGTTGTTTTAAGCGGCGGAGAAACAATTTCCGATCACAGCGTTTGCCTTGAAACCGAAAAAGACCACCTTGTTCACGATATGGTGGGCGAGCACTATTTTAACCACTACCCAAGAACCCCAAACCCCATAGGGGAGGTCATTTTAAGTGCCAAGGCAATTACAAACGAGCGTCGCACGGTAGACAACGTAAGTTTTGAGCTGCATAGCGGAGAAATTTTGGGGATAGCCGGACTGCAAGGCGCAGGAAAATCCAGCATCTTAAAGATGCTTTTTGGTCTTGAACCTATGGTAAGGGGAAGTATAGAAATTTCGGAAAAAAGTTTTTATAAAATAGTTCCCCATCAGGCCATAGCAGGTGGACTATCATATTTATCGGATGATATAGACGATAATATTTTTCCTCACTTTAGCTGTAGTGAAAACATAATGGTGACAAGCTACCACAAGTTTATAAGGCAGTGCACAATTAGTTGGACAAAGCTCAATTTGGCAGCACGAGAGGCCATGCACTATTTCAAGATAAAGGGAGCTGATCATCAGGGCGGAATAGGTACACTGAGTGCGGGCAATCTGCAAAAATCGGTAATCTGCCGCTGGGCTATTAATGAAAGCCGTATTTTTTTACTCGACGAACCTACTAAACAGCTCGATATTCCATCCAAAATTGAGGTTTACAACATCCTAAACAAAATGGCCCACAATAATTCAGGCATTATTCTTGTATCTTCTGATATTGAGGAACTGCTTGGCATGTGTGATAGAATATTGGTCATCAACAGAGGTTGCTTGATAAAGGAACTCGACCCCAAAAATACATGTTGTGAGGATGTACTCACATATTCATTCGATTCAAATGTAGGTTAAAACCCCATGACCTTTGCCCGGCCGCATTAGCCAAGAATACTGCCCACCCAATTCGCTCTTAGCAATATTCTAAGAGCGAATTTTTATGCCCCAAATTTATAAGACTATATCGCCACCGCCACAAGCCTACCAAATTTCAAACCCCAAAACCGCACACCTGTTTTTCATCCTAAAGTGTGTTGTTCTGCAATGGTTTTACAGTTCCCGTATGCCACAAAATCCGTGCATTTACAAAATGCATCTCTTAAATTGCCATAAAAAAAACACCCCTGAGGGTGTTTTTTTTACTTGTTTTTACTTTGGATTCTTAAACAGCATTCCTATGCCCATAATAACCGCAAACAGTGCAAGGTAAACCCAAACGGCAATACCATGGCTTACAAAGGCGGCATAAATCATAAACAGCGATCCGATTATAGCCAGTATTGGCACTACAATGCGCGAAAAAACGCCTGCATCCCTTATGTTTTTCATCATCCATAGGAATATGGGTATATACAGCGCATACATTGTCACTATTGGCAGCTCCGAGACATCGAGGAAAATGCCCCACCACCCGGCAAAGTTGCCGTACCACAAAAGCAGATAAGCCCCTGTTAGCAGCAGTGCAAATACCGATGAGTTGGTGGGCATTTTTGTCACCGTATCAACCTGCTTAAACACCTGCGGTTTTGGCCCAAGGCCGCGCATTGCAATTGCGTAAATTCCTCGTGTGCACCCCAGCATCAGCCCGTTGAGGGTGCCAAGGCAGGATATTACAACGACCACCACAAGCAGGCTGCCCCCCACCTGACCGAGCACCGTTGTAAAGGCCAGTTTAACGGCCGCTTCTCCGCCTGTCATGAATTCGCTTGTGGGCATTGCGCCGGCAAGCCCGACAAAATACGCAATGTACACAACCACAATTACAATTGTTCCCCATATCAGCGCTTTGGGCAGGTTGCGCTTTGAGTCTTTAAGCTCCGAGTTTATACTGGTGGCAACAATCCAACCCTCATACGCAAAGGCTGTTGCAACTATGCTGGTAAGCAGTGGGTTTGAGGTGGTCGCATCAAGGGTAACTGCGGCAAAGTTTTGGGCTATCTGTCCGTTTGCCATTCCGGATATAGTGCCAACAACCGCCAAGAGTGCCAAGGGAATTAACTTTATAACCGTTGTGGTAACCTGAAATTTGCCCGACAACACAGGCGCCATGGCATTAAGCGCATATATGGCCACCATATAAAAGCCTGCAATTACAAATGTCTCGGCCCCTGTATTAACATCGGCAAAGTTAAATAGCACCGCTGTATATTTTGCCGACACCCACGCAAGCACCCCTGTGAGGGATGGGTAGTAGATGGTTGACATAAACCAACCCACTGCGTAGCCGTAGTTTTTGCCGCCTGCGGCCTCGGCATAGTCAACTATTCCGTTTGCCTTTTCATATCGTGCCGCAAGCACAGCAAAGGCATAGGCACAAATAACCATTATAGCGCCACCTATAACCCATGCAAAAATGCCAAGGCTCAAATTGCCATTGGTTGCATTAAGTACCTTTTCGGCCTTAAAAAACACACCGCTACCAATAACTATTCCTATGACCATGGCTATGGCGGTTAATAGATTATAGCGTTTTTCCAATTCGTTTTTCATAATATACCTCCTCCTAAAAAAGCGAATAACAATTACATATTAGCACATAAACCGTGTAGCGTGGTGGAGAAAATTGCCGAGATATCCTGCATTTATGCATTACAGTAAAATCGGGTGCAGGTTTTAACCGCCCTCTGTTAGATGCACAAAAAACATAACCTCAATAGCTCGCCCCGGTAGCCGCCACAGCTTGTTATAGCTAACTTCACATATTTAGTCGCCTTTATGCTATTTTATCACAAATCGGTTTAAAAATCTATGCCGGGTTACGTCACACCTTTCTTTTGCGCCGTCCCCACTACCCCAAAAAAAGCTAAAAAGCCGACACACCAATGTAGGTCGGCTTTTTGCTGTCCATAAACATCTTATCTTTGGGTATGACTACCCTCGGTTTTTCGGTAATGGCCATCATGGTGGCGCACCGCTGGGTCAGGTGACTGTTTGTGTCGGCAGATGCCGGGCACCTTACAGCAGGGCTATCTTTTTCTGCATCATTTCGGCGTTCACAGCGTGGCGCAGGGCAATCTCTTTATCAATAACACCCTTTTGTAGCAGGGTAAATATGCTTTTATCCATGCTCATCATGCCTGTATCAAGGGACGATGTGGCAATTAGGTTGTCAAGCTGGTGGATTTTATTTTCTCGGATTAGGTTTTTAACCGCAGGATTTACCGTCATTATTTCAAACACCGGTACAAAATCCCCGTTTTTTGTGGGCACAAGCTGTTGGCAAACAATGGCTGTTAACACCATGGCAAGTTGCAACCTGATTTGATGCTGTTGTTGGGGTGGAAATACGTCGACAATTCGGTCTATTGTGCTACCGGCACCTGTGGTGTGTAGGCTGGAAAGCACAAGGTGTCCTGTTTCGGCCGAGGTCATGCCAACCTCTATGGTTTCGTGGTCACGAAGCTCGCCCAAAAGTATTGTGTCGGGGCTTTGGCGCAGTGCACTGCGCAGGGCGGTCACAAAGCTTTCGGTGTCAAGGTTTACCTCGCGCTGTGAAACAATGCTCTTGGCATGTGGATGTAAAAACTCAATGGGATCCTCGAGTGTAATTATATGTTGCTGGCGATTTTGGTTGATATAATCAATCATGCAGGCAAGTGTTGTGCTCTTGCCGCTGCCGGCAGCCCCTGTCACCAATACAAACCCACGCTCATTTTTGCATATATCCATAACGGCTGTTGGGATGTTAAGCTCATCCGGTTGCGGCAGTTTGAATGTGATGGCGCGGATAACCGCAGCATAGGTGCCACGCTGTTTATATGCATTCACACGAAATCTTGAAATGTTTTTTATAGCAAAGGAAAAGTCGTCATCGCCAAGCTGATGAAGTCGTGTCATATCACGGTCGGCTGCATGTTTGTAAATTTGCTCGATAATATCGTTGGTATCACTTGGCAAGAGTATCCCCTCGCTAAAGCTCTCCATCCGCCCCTTAATTTTGGCAGTAACCGGCCGCCCCGAAATAATAAAGATATCCGAGGCACCCTGTGCAACAATCTTCTCAACCAAAGCCTTAAAATCCATTTTAACCTCTTTTGTTAATTAAATTTACCGTGTAAAAACATCTACACTTTCATCCGCCTGCCAGTTCTCGGTGTAAACAAGCTTCCACTCCATAATTTCGTATCGCACCACATCGTCGTATTTTACTTCAATACAGCTTTTCAGGGTTTCAGCATCGTTTACAGGGGTTTCAAAGTAAATTAATAAGCTCTGCGATGTGGGGGTAATCTCATACTCTGATAGCTGCTTTTTAATCTGGTCAAAGTAGGCTGTGCTATCCTGCGCATCAATATCCTTTAGCTTTTCATCTATACTTTGCAGTGTTTTCTTGGCCACAACATCGGCTGCGTAGTACTGTTTTGTCGCCTCTGCGGTGCTTTGAGTAAAGGCTGCATCTGTTTTGGCGCTCACAAAGGACAGCGTGCCAAATGTAATCATGGCAAGAAGTACAAAAACAACAAGCAGGAGGCTAACCCCAATAGGCACGCCCGTCTTTTGTTGGTTATTATTCACAGAGTCACTCCTTATCCACGGTTTATTGTGCACTATATTTGGCCGTTTGCATATCAAACAACAGCTCATCATCCCCAAAAATCTCAATACCCAAAAGCGAGAAATCACCTGTTTGAATTTCGGTGAAAACGGCCTTATACTCACCCTCGGCAGTGTATTGTCCGCTTTGGTCAAAGTTTGCATGGTATGCGCCACTGCTGTGCTGTGCATAGGTCATCTTTAGCAGCAGCTCGGTGCCGCCGGCCTCATAAATTTCGGCGGCGGTTTGTGCCGCGGCCAGGGCACTGCTAAGGCTTTTTGAGTGCTGGGTTGTGTTGTGCGACAACAAAAACATCTGTATACAAACCACAGCACCCAACGCAAAAAACAGCAACGAAATAATAATCTCAATTAAAAACAGTCCTGCTTTTGATCGGTTTCTCATTCGGGCAACAGTTCCTTTCCTAATACGTCGCAACGCTCAGCGACAAGACGCTGTCGTTATGGTCGGCCACGGTGAAGGTCAAAAGCTCCCCATTCTCCTGTATTTCAAAGCTTTTCAGCTCCAGTAGCTCCTGCCCTGCAGACAATGTGGGCAGAATATCTGATTTGGTAAATAGCTCGCACAGGTATCCTTCGTAAAGGTAAATATAGCGTACATAGGCCGTGTCCTCCACGGTTTCCTCAAGTCTTAAGGCCTCGGTTCCCTCTATATTGGCAATAGATACGGCATCGCGCACAGCATTTTGATCCATTTGTTTTTTTAGGTAGGATATAGCGGTGCGAGAGGAAAATGTGCTTTCAAGGTTTTTCTCAATATTCTCATACACCTGTGTTCCCGAAAAAACAAGTAGCAGTGCCGTAATGGCAAATACCGCAAACAATGACAGTACAAACAACATATCAATGGAGTACTGTTTGGTTTTTAGTTTCATAAACCTTCCTCCATTAAGATTAATGTTCTAACAAATTCAGAAATCACTTAGGTATTACGGTTATCTCAGGCATGATGTTGGAGGCAAAAATCTCATAATGTACAATGTATTTTGACTCATCAATCTGCACACCGTAGTTATCGGTAAGCACATCGATAGATGAAGGGTAGGCCCCTGTTGTGGCATAGCTGTGTGTGCATCCTCTGGCAATGGCATCATGCAGAGCCTTTAGTTGTAGCCTATCGCTCGAGCCCTCAACAGACTGCAGTCCAAAATATATCACTATAATAAACAAAGCAAAAATAAAAAGGGTTATAACATATCGGTTTTTTAAGATGTTCATTTTGTCCCTCCGCCTAACCCATCTGGGAGATAATACTCATAAGCGGTAGCATGACCGAAAGAAGTATTCCCCCAATAACCACCGACAAAACCGCAACAATGCTCGGCTCTATAACCGAAATGATGTTTTCAAACCTGCGCGAAACCTCCCCATCGTATCGTTGGGACAGGCTGCGCATAACCTCGTCAACACTGCCGGTAGAGGCACCCACCGACAACATGTGCGAATATACGCCGCTAAAAACACGGTGCCGACTCATGGCGCCCGAAAAATTTTCGCCCTGCTCCATACTGTTTCTGATATCCGCAATTTTGCCCGATAGGTTTTTGTTTTCTACCAGTCCCTCGACCATTTGCAGGCTTTGATCTGTATCAAGGCCGCTGGATAGCATAAGTGCCATAGCGCCTGCAAAACGAGCGGTGGCAACCGTGTTAAAAAGCTCTTTTGTCAGCACAAAATTCTCGCCAAAACTCCTTGCAACACTTCGCCCTTTTGGCAGAAAAACCGCCATGAGGGCCAAAATGGCAAGTATCAGCAAAAGGCCAAGAAGCACAATGCTATTGTCCGAAACCCACACACCCATATTAAGCAGTAGCTTAGAAAATCCACTCAGTTCACCGCCAAGTTGTATGAAAACCGAGTTAAATATAGGCATTACCTCAACCATAAGCACACCTATGACCAACAGCATCATGGCCACCATGGCCAGCGGATAGGCCACCGAGTGTTTTATAAACTTGCGCAAATTATCCTCACGATTGTAATAATCGGTCAGGGAGCGAAAAACAGCCTCAAGTTGCCCCGAAAATTCGCCGATTTTTGTCATTTCGATCATGTAATATGGAAAAACGTTGGCCTCTTCAAGGCTGCTCGAAAGCGACATACCCTCCTCCATGTTCAGGATTATGTCGGTGTATAGGCGGTTATTATCCCCCTCATCGCTCTCGCTTTGAAGTATGTAAAAACCCTCAAGCAGTGTAATGCCCGAGCCAAGCAGGAGCGCAAGCTGCTCACAAAAGGCCGAAAGCTCGGCGTAGGACAGCTTTTTGGCGGTCTTATCTCGGTGGGATAGCTTTGTGGCAACATTATCAGTAGATGTATTTTTCTGCATAATTTTGTGCATCTCCTATATACGATGAATCAGCCCCGCCGTCTGTAAAGGTGGGGTCCATAAGCTTCCACTGGGAACCATCAAACTCAATAATATTTTCAATCCAACCTGTTTCCTCGGTGTGCACCGAAATCCAGGCGTGATATACATCGCCTACATAACCAATAACAAGGCGGGTAGGCACCTGTTGAGAGCGCAACATGGCCGCCATAAGTGCGGCATAATCAAAACAAATTCCCTTGCCGCTTGCAAGTGTTTGATCAATATCGGGCAGGTATCCTGCAATCTCGCCGCTAATGGCCTGCTCTGCCTTGGCATCGTCATATTCTATGCTGTCAATTGTAAAGTTAAATACAGCACCAATAAAATCAAGGTCATTACCTGTATAGGAATAAAGCTCTCGTGCTTTTTCAACGGCGGCATTGTCGCTACTAAAGTTTACATATTGGTTGGGATAAAGGTAGGACAGGGTATCATTTTCCACCTTGACCGACAAGGTTTGGGTGTCTACATTGTAGTATTCGGTTCCTTGGGCCTGCTCAAAGGTCTTAAAGGTGTACTCCCCACTGCCCGAGTGAAGGTAAAAGACCTGATAACCCGACTTGTCGTGCAAATCATATGTATATTCCTCGCCCTGTGCATCCGAAACCCTAAACTTTACCTTGCCCGTATTGCTGCCCTTATACTGCACCATTACATAACCTTGCGAGCTGTTGGAATGGTCAATTAAAACATAGTCGGACGAAAAAACCGATACCCCATCAGCCACCGGCAAAAAAACCTCGGATAAAGGGTCTCTCAGCGGGGTGTCAGAAAGCTGTGTTGTTGCTCCCTTTGACGAGCAAGCCACAAGAAATATAAGTAAAAAAAACGGTAATATTCGTGTTAATTTTATTGGCATAAGCTTAAAAATTAAATCTCCTCTTTTGACGCAATTATAACAGAAATAGGCTATTCATTCAAGGCGGTTGGACAAATAACTTTTTTTAATTTGCATATAAAAAGCCGACAGAAGCGTGGTGCTCCTGTCGGCTTAAAAGTGTTATGAATTACTGTTGTTCAACGTTTTTTTTGCGCTTTGCGACAAGGGCAATTATCACGCCGCCAATGGCCAAAACGGCTACAATTACTGCCCACATTATAGAAGAGTTACCCTGTTCTTGATTGTCAAAACTGCTTGTGGGAAGCTGGTTATCGGTTATGGTTTCAGACTCAGGGCTGTCACCGGTGGGGGTGGGGTCTTCCTCTATGGTTTCGGTCTCGGGGGTAGCGGGATCTACCGGTGCAGGTGCGGGTGCAGGTGCGGGTGTGGGTGCAGGTGTTGCCACAGGTGCTTCTGTGCCTTCATCGGTTGCTGCCACCGCAGATGGGTAGTATGCTGCGCCATTAGTATTTCCGCTGTTATTGTTTCCGCCACTGCCGGTGTTAATGTTTGTGTTGGGGTCGGGGTCGGTGCTCTGGGCAAGCTTTAAATAGATGTTAAATACATTTCCCTCTCCCGTAAGCGGTGCAAATTGGGAGGTTTTTGCGGTGTCAATTTCGTGTCCAACATACTGTGCGGCTGTAAAGTCCACATAGTTCTCGGCATTCATGGCAATACCTGCAGGGCACTTAAAGTCAAAGGTTGATGCCATGCTGTCGTCGGGCATATAAACATTAACTACACCCTTGGCCACATCTTCAATATTGTACTTAAACTCTATTACATTGTTTTTGCTAACATTTTGGTTTGTGAAGGGGCCGCCACTTGTGAGCGTATATCCACTTATATATTTTGGGTATTCGGTGAGAATTGTAAAGTGATTTTCTGTAACGGTCTTTGTGGTGCCGGGAATTTCAATCCAGTTGCCATCCATCTTGTACAAATATTTTACTGTATAAGGGTAGTTTGCTTTGTTTGACCACTGGTAGTTGATGGTGATCTCATTTGTGCCATCGGCGGTAATCATGAGGGTTTCTTTATCGGCTGTGCCGGTGTAGTATCCTGCATACCAGCCAAAGTAATTTATCAGCTGAGAGGAGGTGAGTATGTAGTCGGCGGCAGTAACGGTTGCACCGGCAGATAATAGGTCGGTGGTTTGTTTGGTTGACTTTAGTTCGCCCTCACCGTTGTAACGATTATGAGTGATTGTAAGCAGAACATCAGCATCACTGTTACGATTTGAGTAGTGTATGTTAATTATTTCATGTGTGCCGGCTGTAAGGTAAATCGATTTCCATTTCCCCTTTGGCTCTTCAAATCCCGCAGGAACTTGGCTATCCTCAAGAAAAAAATTGGTGGGATGGATGGAGTCGCCATCCTTGCCCTCGCCATACACCCTTAGAGATACATCTTCGTTGCCGTTAAAGTAGTACCTCACCTCGTAGGTGGCTCTCTTGGTGGCATCCTCTACGGGCTTGTAATAAACATTTATTTCGCTGGCCTTGGCCTCTTTAAGATTGATTTTGTAGTCCGAAGCATTGGAACCGTCCGAAGTTCGATTTACAATAACATAGCCTGCAACCATGGGAAGGGTGTATTTTTTGGCCTTCTCGTCATCAAGAGATATATTAATCGAGGGATAAACCTTAGTTCCGCTGTTGGGGTCTGCGGTGGGGTCTGCGGTAGTGTCTACAAACTCCCTAAAATGCAGATTATAGGTTGTGGTGGCCTGACCTTCCTTTTCGTACACCGCTCTGGCAGTGTATGTTTTGCCTTCTTTTGGGTCATCAATGGTGAAGGTATTGCCGTATTCGGTACCCTCAAACTTCCATCCCGAAAATACAAATCCTTCCCTGTTTAGGTCCGAAGCATTTATGGTGGGATATGATATTCTTAAATTCCCGCTTGCGCTTTCATATGTGAAAGGGAAAGCCTTCTCTTCAGCATTTTCGCCGATATTTGTAAAATTCACACTTACCATAGGTGAATTTTCGGCATTTTCATCGTCGGTCGCAAGTGCTACCGCACTCATTGTGGATACCAACATTAAAACAGCAAGCACTGTGCTGAGAAACTTGGAAAAAAGCATCTTCTTTTTGTTCATTGACCTACACTCCCATACAAAAAATAATAATAACGCGTTTTTCAATATAACGCGTTTCATGAAAGAATACACCAATATAATACGCTTTGCAATAGAAAAAGTGAATGATGGCAAAATTGCCAACATTCACCCCTCCCAAAAGGCAAATAGCATAAATTCCCAAGGTTAAAATTGTCATATGCGCACAAAACTAACACCTGTAACTTTTTCATGCCCTGTGAGAATATGTGCAAACTATGAGCGGTAAATTCCCCAAACAGCCCCCGTATTTGTAGGATTAGTGGACTTTAACCCTGCCAATGTATAAAAAAGGGGTAGTGTCAGTGGCAGGAGATAAAAAGCCGACAGCGGTGCAGGTGGCACACCTTGCTTGGGCTGTGTATGCCCCAGTTGGAATATAAAAAACTCCCTCCGACCATCGGAGGGAGTGCTGTCTTAGCGAATTTTTCGTGACCGATTGCATGGGATTTAGGGTGCCTCCCCACAATATTTGGTTGCAGTTGCAACGCCATATCCTCGGATATGGCACCTGCCAAAACCGCTATGCTCATTTGTCATCTGTGCGGCCACTGTATACCTCCACCACTACTTTGTAATCATTCAGGCTGTTCCAGGGCCAAAAGGTTTTGGGTATTTTTTTATAGTTTAGGCTTTGTAGGTTTGAGCTGGCAACCCCAGGGGTGTCGGTGGGATATATTGCTGACGCAATTTTTTCATACGCCGCACGAAATGAGGTGCAGGCCTTAACCACCAGTAGCTGATAAAAACTCGGCTCTATGCCAAAGGCACGAAAAAGCTGAGGGTCACCGTTTCCTGCCATCCAATTGCAAACCACCACATCAATATTTCCTATTTGCAAAACAGCCGCCCTGCCTATATCCTGTACTACCCCTCTCCCTGCAGGTCCCTCCTGCACAAAAACACCGTCATGCAGTGACTTTACGTAACACTCGGCCTCTATGTATCCCATTTCGGGGCTTTTTTGTCCGCCCAGCCTAAAAACCTGTTTGCCTCCCACGCCAATTTTATGGGCAAGGGTGGCGGCCTGCAAGTCGTTTACCACCATGGCCGCACGAACCTTGGACCCCACCCTAAGTATATGCTCTGCCACAGCCATGCTGTCCCCACAGGCCCCGGCATTGCAGGAGTCGGCCGCATCCACAAGCACAATGGGCTTTTCGCCCTGCGCTAAGTGCTGGGCAATGGATACCACCTCATCTATGCTATGCTCCCCTGCCACAAAATCGCCCCTGTGCTCCCACAGGCGCTCTGCAATTTTTTTTGCAAACTCCTTTGCTGAGTCTTTATTATGTGACATCGCCAGCACACTCGATCCGCCGTAAGAAACATCCAGCCAGGGCTGCATTTGGTATATTGCAAAATCTAAAATATCTGTGCCATCCACCTCGGCCTTTGCCTGCTCCATAAGCTTGCAAAAACAACCTGACATGGTATTGTAGGCCGAGGCCGGCACTATCATGGGCACCATGGCATAGGCCGTATAAATTGGTTTGTCATTTTTTTGGCACTCCACAGCAAATTTTGCCGTTCTGTACCCTGTGTCTGCATAATCAACATGTGGGTAGGTGTGGTAGGCGCATATTACCGAAAGCTCCTCCAACATCTCCTGCGATATGCACCCATGCAGGTCTGTGGCGGCGGCAAATACCGTCCTATCTCCTGCCACTTTGCGAAGCCGCCTTAATATTTCCCCCTCCACGTCATCATACTTTGTCGACGCAAGTGCCCCGTGAAAGGAAAACAGCAAAATATCTATCGGCGCATTTTGCTCTATACAATTGGTCATGTCCTGCAAAAAGCACTCCACAACCTCCCACTGCACAGGCCCACCGCTTTGGCAGGACATGGCCGTACCATATACTATTTCGGCCGTGGGAGCAAACTCATTTATCCCACTAATCATCCCGCCTATGGCTGTACTGCTTTTATTGTATAGATTATAAATTTCCTTTCCCCTGTGTATTCCTGATTTCTTCCAAAATTCCATATCCGACACAACAGGGTTAAAGGAGTTACTCTCCTGCCTAAACTCACATATGAGTATTTTCATCTTGCCCTCCACAGCATCAGTACAGCCCATTAAGCCGCTCAAAAATCCCCTTCAAGGTGGGGTATAGGTCTTTATAAACCATATACATTTTGGTATAAACCTCCTCATTTGCGGGGTTGGGAGCAAATTCTTTTTGTATTTCTACCTCATTGTGGGCGCAGTTGTAGCCCTCCATCTTTCCAAGCCCCACCATGGCGCAGTAATACGAGCCCATTGCTCCTGCATACCTCGGCTTTTTAGGCACCTGTACCTTTATTTGCAAAACATCGGCCAACATCTGCATCCAAACATCGCTGGAGGCCCCGCCCCCCACAACCCTAATGCTATCAATACATTCTGCTGTATTTTGCCTTAGCATCTCAAGGTTTCGTCTGTGGGTGTAGCAGATACTCTCCATTACAGCACGAATCATATGCCTGCGGCCATGCTTTGGGGTTAGGTTAAGGAAGACCCCCTTTGCATTTTTAGCCAGAGGTGCAAGCTCTCCGTTTAACCAGTGGGTAGCCAAAAGATTATCCGAACCAGCAGGGATTTTATCCACCTCGGCATCCACTATCCCATAAATCTTATCCCCTATTTCCTTCTTTTCGGCGCAGTAAAACTGCTCCACCGCCCAATCAAGTGCAAGACATCCGGTTTGTAGGGCGTACAGCGCCCCATCCCATGACTCATCAAAAACAAACCTCTGGTGCGCCGTGGTATCCTGAGCGCCCTTTATCACATTAACAAGCCAGGAGGAGGTTCCAAGATATATATGTTTTTGCCCCACACCGCAGCACCCTGTGCCAATTGTAATGGCCACAAGGTCACCAAATCCGCCATACACAGGTATGCCCTCGCAAATTCCCAGCTGTTTTGCCGCCACGGGTGTCACCCTGCCCACAAGCTCTGTCGAGGATTTACATTTTGGGAACTTTCCTACATCCTCAAAAAGTCCACCTGCCTTTAATATATCGTGGTAATACCTCTCAAGCTCGGCTCTTGCGCTGTTTATAAAATCATCCGACGGTTCTGTGTAAATTTCGTCGGTGGCACGCCACTTAAAGTATGTGTTTGTCCCCATAATTGTGTGGGCATTTTGCCATATGTCGGGACGCTCTTGCTTAAGCCACATAAGCCTTGCCCAGTACTCCTGCCCCGTGCCAACAAAGCTGCCATATTCCCTGTTTAGCCTTTCGGCCTGACGGGTGGCACGGCCATCCATCCATATTATTGCGTTGTGCACAATCTGCCCTGCGCTATCCACAGGTATTATGCTTTTCCAGGGCGCGGCAAACACAATGGCCGCAATTTCGCAGGGGTCAACCCCACAATTTTGCATCACCTTATTGGTGGTTTTACATACAACCTCCCACATATCATGCGGATTTTGTTCGGCCCATCCGGCTTGTGGGCATATCAGCTCAAGGTTTCCCTTGCCAACACCCACAATATTGCCCTGCATGTCCACCAACACCGCCTTTAGGGCGGTTGTGCCACAATCATAGGCTATTATATACTTTTTTTCCACGCTCTGCCCTGCCCCCTTTTACTCGTTTTTATATGGGGTTGTGTCGCTCAGTTCACCTCGCCGGTGGTCACAATATTTACACCTGTATCCAAAATATTTTCCACCACCAAATCATACCTGCAAATTGGTGGGGAAAGGGTGATTTTTTGTATCTCGGCCATGCAGTCCATCAAAAGCTCTTTGGGTATAGGCGCATTGGAGCGTACCGACACCAACGGCACATCTGCTCCCATCACCTTAACACTTGAGGTAAATATGCGCTTGGGGTGAAAAAACTCCTCGGCGGCGTAGCTCTCGCCACGTTTGCACCCCTGCCCGCTCATGGACACCACCTCGCCACCATCCACACATACTGCAATGTCACACCCCAGAGGGCAGACAACACAGGTAATTTGTTTTTGTTGTGTATGCATCAATAATCTCCTTTCTGTGCACAGCACAGGTAGTTTTGAACAATCTCCATACACAAAGGAGATTATTTCGGCATCTCGCCCGTCCTCGGGCGAGGCTTTCTAAATAATATTTTAGCGTGATTTTCACGCTACAGCCTCCTACACCACGCTTATTGTAACGCCATCGGTGGCTATATCCTTTGTGTTCACCCGTACACATTCCATTTCGCCGGGGTTTGCCTTGAGCACTTTTTTGCTGTACAGCTCCTTGCCACCGCTGTGCGCCGTAATTTTGCCCCCCATAATTGGTGCCTTAACCCTAAAATACAGGCTTATCTCCTCTGCCTGCTGCCCCACAGAAACTATTTGCGGGCATATGTATCGCAGGTTTTCGCCCACCACACACTCCACCTGTTTGCCATTTTGGAGAATCTGTCCTGCGGCATACTTTGCGGCGTATTTACCTGCTGTCCCACTTTCAAGCGAAACATTGTCGGCAAGATCATTTACATGCACCACATTTCCTGCCGCAAAAATAGGCGCAACCGATGTCTGCATATACTGATTTACAATAGGCCCACCCGTAACCGAGCTTATCTCTATCCCTGCCCCGCGGCTAAGTTCATTTTCGGGAATAAGCCCCACCGATAACAGCAGTGTGTCGCAGGGAATAAGGGTTTTTGTGTCATTAATG
>CAYJGQ010000004.1:0-16668 GCA_964369885.1 uncultured Oscillospiraceae bacterium | reverse complement strand
TTTTTATCAACCTTGCTCACCCACACACCCTCAATTCGCTTTTGCCCCACTATGCCTGTAACCGTGTGGGAGAGCATCAGCGGTATGCCAAAGTCATCCAGGCACTGCACTCGGTTGCGGCCAAGCCCTGCCAGGTAATCCATAATTTCCACCACGGCCACCACCTCGGCCCCCTCAAGCGACATCCTACGCGCCATAATCATGCCAATATCGCCCGAGCCGAGTATTACAACCCTTCGCCCCACCAGTTCATTTTGTCGGTTGAGCAGTCGCTGTGCCGCCCCTGCTGTGTACACACCGGCCGGCCGGCTCCCCGGAATTTGAATGTTACCCCTTGTGCGTTCGCGACAACCCATGGCCAGCACAACGCTCTTTGGCTTAACCTTTATAATTCCCTGCTCTGAATTCATGCATATAATCTCGGCGTTTGGCAGCACTTCAAGCACCATTGTGTTTAGCATAACCGTCACATCGGTTTTTTTAAGCTCATCTATAAACCGCCCGGCATACTCGGGGCCTGTAAGTTCTTCATCAAAGTATGAAAGCCCAAACCCCGGATGAATGCACTGCTGCAATATGCCACCCAGCGAGGCATCACGCTCTATAATCAGTACATTTTTTGCACCATTCTCTTTGGCCGATATTGCCGCCGCCAGTCCTGCAGGCCCGGCCCCTATAACCGCAACATCACAGTTTACATTATACATAAGTAAGCCCTCCCGCCATCATCTGGCCTTGCCGCTTATCATAAATGAACCATCGAGATTTTTATTGATCTCACTTGTGGGTAGCCCAAGCTCCCGTGCAAGTATCTCGATAACCCTCGGCCCACAAAATCCGCCCTGACACCTGCCCATGCCTGCGCGCAATCTGCGCTTTATGGCATCCACCGTGCGGGCCGGTATGGGGCTGTGTATAGCCCTTACAATTTCGGCCTCTGTAATGCTCTCACAGCGGCAAACAATGTTTCCGTACCGCCCATCGCTATCTATTAGCTCCTGCTGTTTTTCTCTTGAAGACTCGTGAAATCTAACAATGCCCTTTCTCACCGGGTTAAAACTGCTGTTAAATTCGGCTTTCATACCCATGTTTATGAGTTTTTCGGCAACATAACACCCAAGTCCCACCGAGGCCGTAAGCCCGGTCGAGCGCACCCCCGAAAGGTTTACATAGCCCTGCAAATCATCATATGTGTCAACATGCAGCCCCTCGGGGTTGCGGTTGGGGCGTAGCCCCGAGTACTGGGTAATGGTGTCGCGTATATTAACATTTGGTATAAGCCCCGCCACCTCGGTTGCCACACTGTTCAGCCCCTCATATGTGGTTGCGGCATCGCATTTGTCCTGCAAATCCTCGGCCGTTGGCCCCACCAACATGTTGCCGTGAATTGTAGGGCACATAAGCTTACCCTTTGTAAGTGCCGTGGGAATTGGCAAAACTATGTGGTTTACCTTGCAGGAGGTCGATTTATCCAGTATGAAAAACTGCCCTCTGCGTGGGTTTACCGTGTAGTCATTTTTGCCCACCATCGCCGCTATTTCATCACAGTGAAGACCTGCGGCGTTTACTATGTAATCGGCTTTAATCTCACCACTTGTGGTCTTTACCCCCACAACCCTACCATTTTGTGTTTCTATGCCAACCACCTCGGTGTTTAGCATAAACTTAGCGCCATTTTGGCAGGCGTTCTCGGCCAGTGCCACCACATATAAAAACGGATCTATTATGCCCTCACGGGGAATAAACAAACCACCCTTTACCTCAGGATTTAGATTAGGCTCCATCCTAAGCAGTTGCGCGGCCGTTAGGTACTCCACATCGTACACCCTGTTCTTAAATGCCTTTTGCTTTAGGGCGGGAAGTTTTTCGTACTGCTCGTCGGTTATGGCCGGAAGAATTGCCCCAATCTTTGCAAAGGGCACGTCCAGCTCGGCTGTTAGTTTGTCATACATCGGGTTTGACGCCACCACAAGCTCCGACTCAAGGCTGTTTGGGGTGGCATCGTATCCCGTGTGAATTATTGCGCTGTTGGATTTGGAGGCATCGCCCCCCACATCATCACGCTTGTCCACCACAGTAATATCAAGGCGATATTTTGTAAGTTCCCGTGCTATGGCACAGCCCACCGCCCCTGCCCCTATTATCACCACATCTGTTTTATGCACCGCACATCCCCCCTTATCAGTCTATTCCAACATACTGGTACATCGTGTCGGCCACATGTGACAAGTCCTGTTCCAGACCCTTGTCCTTGCCCTCCTTTAGCGCCACACGGCACAAATCAATTGCGCCATCCAGCATAAAGCCGGGTGTGCTCAGTTCATCGCACAATTTTTTCATATATGTAAGGTCTTTTAGCCCAAGCTCCAGGGCAAAATCCATCCTGTAATTCTTGTTTACATATTTATCGCTATAAAACTTAAAGAACCAATTATCAAAAAACTCGGTATTTAGCACCTCGTATAGACGCTGTGGTGGCAGACCGTGCTTTGCCATTACAGGGTATAACTGGGCATACATAACCGCCTGCATAAGCCCTGCCCAGTTTTGGGCAAGCTTTGTCAGATGAGCATTTCCGCACTCTCCCACATATTCATAGGATTTGCAGTAGCTTAAAAACAAATCGTCATACTTCTTCACTACCTCCTCATCGCCACCCACAACGGCGGTAAGTGTGGCCTCCCAGGCTTCTTTTGGCCCTGCAATAAGCGGTGAATCCACAAGATGCCCCCCTTTTTCCCTAACCTTTTTATAAAGCTCCTTTGTGGCTATGGGGTAACTGGTCGAAAGGTCTACAATCAGCTTGCCCTCAATGCCAACCTCAAAGCCCTCCTGCATAACCATTTGCACCACGTTGGAGTTTGGCAGGGACAAAAACACCACCTCACTGCGCTCAAAAACCTCTCCCACATCTTCACAGCAGTGGGCCTGCTGCTCAAAACGCTTCATGGCCTCCTTGTTTGTGTCGTATATGCTCACAGCATTCTCGGCCTTTATTATGTTATGGCAAACCCCTTTGCCCATATTTCCAATCCCTATAAATCCAACCCTGCGTTTCATTTTTTTCCTCCCTTACCACCTATGATGTGGTAAGAGGATTCCACTCACCGGTGGAGTGAAATCCTCTTACAGCTTACAGCACTATCAATCAAGCTTTTCCTACCTGTCCAAACAAATGCATATACTGCATTAAACGGGCCTTGTATCCATCCTTAATCCTGTGATAAATCATGTAGGGAGGGCCCTCGGTCTTGCCGTTCTCCACACCTGCCACAAATAGATCTGTGGCAACATTTATCTTGGAAATGCCATACTCAATGGCTTTTTTAAGGTTTTCATCCCCCGAACCACTGCCGCCATGCAGTACAAGGGGAACATCCACAACCTTTCTGATTTGTTTTAATCGCTCAAGGTCAATCATTGGGGCTTTTTTGTATTGACCATGCGCCGTACCAATTGCAACGGCCAGGGCATCCACTCCTGTGCGATTTACAAATTCAGCCGCCTGCCCGGGGTCGGTCAGGCCGTCGCTACACTCATCCGGGGTATCGTTTTCTGCATCCCCCACATGCCCAAGCTCGGCCTCAACACTCACCCCCACAGCGTGGCAAATATCTACAAGTGCCTTTGTTTGTGCTATATTTTGCTCAAATGGCTCGCTACTGCGGTCAACCATAACCGAGGTAAATCCCGCCCGCACAGCCCATATAGCCTGCTCAAATGTCTGTCCGTGATCAAGGTTTATAGCAATAGGTACCGCCGCCGGGAGGGCAAGGTCACGCAAAATCCTCCCAAGGGACATAATGTCATCATGAAACCAAAACGCAAAGTCCAAAATCATTGGCGAGTTGAGCTCAACCGCCGCCTCAATGCAGACACGCGCCGTATCTTCGTTTATAACATTTGGTGCCGCAACTGCATATCCGCCTGATTTTGCCCGCTCAAGAATATCCTTCATCGGTACCAGCATCTATAAATCCTCCCATGATTTAATGTCGCCTTAATAAATTACTCCATGCTAAACTCTATTTCGGTGGTTAGCTCGGCTTCCTGCTCATCTTCACCGGCCACCTTTTTAGGCTTGAGGAGTATGAGCACGCCTGCTGTAACCAAACAACCTACCAAAAATGCCACGATGAACATCAGCGGATCGGAGCCAAAAGGAATGGCAAATACGCCGCCATGAGGCACAGGCATTTCACAGCCAAACAGCATTGCAAGTGCGCCCGAAACGGTCGAACCTGCTGTACATGCCGCAATGGTTCTTACGGGGTCGGCTGCCACGAAGGGGAACACGCCCTCTGTAATGAAGCAAAGTCCCAGGGGAACCGCCGCCTTTGCGGCCTCTTGCTCGGCCCCTGTAAAGCGTTTTTTGGCTATTAGGGCAGCCAATGCAACGCCTACGGGTGGGGTCATTCCGCTTACCATGGTTGCAGCCATTGGCCCGTAAACCCCGTTTGCAATTAGTGATGTACTAAATGCATAACCTGCCTGCGCGGCAGGACCGCCCATGTCTATACGCATAAATCCAAGGATTGCACCAAGCAGTGCCGAGGAAGCCCCCTCCATGCTAAGCAGGAAGTTTGTAAGGGAAACATTGATAAAAGCAACTGCATTGCCAATGATGTAATAGAAAATCAAACCTGAGGACAGGGTGGCAAGTAGGGGTATAACCATAACCGGCATAAGGCCACGCAGTGTATCGGGTATTTTTACATATTTTTTGACCAGCAGCGCCATTGCGCCGGCCAAAAATCCGCCCACCAAGCCGCCCAAAAAGCCTGCACCCACGGCATTTGCCATAGCACCTATTGCAAGGCCCGGAGCAATACCGGGTCGGCCCGCCACCGAGTAGGATATGCCCGCTGTAATAACCGGTACAGTAAAACCAATGGCCGCCATGCCTATTGCGTCAATGGCTGCTGCAAATGTGCCCTGTGCTATATCCCAGCCGCCCAAAATTCTTGCAATACCCATGCAAAGACCGCCTGCAACAACTACGGGAATCATATAGGATATTCCGGTTAGCGCATGTCTTTTAATCTGAAGTTTACCTTTCACAATTTCCCCTCCTATGTTTTAGCTGTTTAGTTTTTCCTCAATCTTCTTTAGCAGTCCTGTGGGAGACTGCATTACAACCTTCATGGGAACCTCCACAATTTTCTTACCCTTAAACCGTTCCTTGCCCGATACCAAGATATCGGCCGAGATTAGCACCACATCGGCCTCGGCAATGTCCTTTGCGCTCAGCTCACTTTCCACCCCAATACTGCCCTGGGTTTCAATGTGGGCTTCATGCCCTAAGGACTTTGCGGCATTCTCAATCTTCTCTTTTACAAGATAAGTGTGAGCAATACCGGCTGTACAGGCAGTAATTCCGACAATTTTCATTTCCAACTCTCCTTTTCATCTTTATTTGCACCGCAAACTGCCAAACGCATTATTTGGCATTACGAATGGGGCCTACTTTGCAAAACTTGACATCCTATCCATTATGGAAAACACCTCTTGCCTTGATGAAACATTGCACAGGTCGTTACATATATCCTCATGCGCCAGCGCCTTTGCAATTGTAGCCATCATTTTTAGGTGGACGTCGTCCTCGTTGTGCTGTACCGCAAACAGGAATATTAGGGATACAGGCTCATCGTCTATGCTCTCCCACTCTACGGGATGCCGGGTCCGACAAATTGCCACACAGCTCTGCTTAACACACTCCGACTTTCCGTGTGGAATTGCAATGCCGCCGCCTATGCCGGTCTGTCCCTCGGCCTCGCGCAAATACACATCGTCTACAAAGTGTTGTATGTTGTCTATTGCGCCGTTTTGATATAAAATCTCGGCTAAATGTTTAATTACATCCTCTTTAGTTTTGGCATTAAACCCCACAACTACTGCACGTTCATCTACAATGTCGCGTAAATTCATTTTTCTACCCTATCCTCTCTGATACCATCACGCCTATGAGTTGTTTATTAAGCTACAAATACGATTTTTCGAGTTTTCCCCCCTTAATTCTTTTTGCACATCCACATCGTCCAGTATGAGCGCCAACATCTTATAAAATGGTTTTAGCTTATCAAGTTCTGCTTTGGCCACTTCATTATCTCCATCACCTGATTTGCAGGCCACCATAAACACAATATCCACAATTTCATTTTCAGCCCACTCCACCGGCTTTTTCAGTGTGGCCACCGCCACCGCAGAGCGACGTACAAACTGCGGGTTGCCGTGTGGTATTGCAAAGCCCGAGCCAAGCTCTGTCGATATGCTGTTTTCACGGTTTATTACCGATTGTTCAAACTCAGGGTCTACATAATCGTGGAGTAAAAGTGCGTTGTAAAGCTTGTTTATAACCTCATTTTTGTTGTTTGCATCAATTTTTTCAAGCACCAATGAGGGCGGACATAGCAGTGTTTTTTCATCTTGAAAGTAGCCACTCTGCTCCACATTGCCAAAATTACGGCTTTTATATCGTCGCATAAAATCGGTTATGCATCTTTCGTCATCCTGGGTTAGTATTGGGTTTACATATACACCATTTTGCGGTATCTTGACCTCTTTTGTGGCCGAAATGACAAAGTCCCAATTGTTTTCCCCGTTTTCAACACATCGCTCATATTGCTGTACCGACATGGTTCTTACATCCTGAATATCGGGAATTAATAGCTTTATTCGCTCACACAAAAGCTGGCAAACGCTGACCCCATAGTTACAAACCACACAAACGCTCAGCCTATTCATTATTTGTTGCTGTGCTATAACAAGGTATATCGTAAGAAAGGCTATCTCGTCATCGTTTACTATTATGTTGTAGTATCTCTCAAACAAAATACTTGTTGACCAACACACCCCAAACAATCCCGAATAGCTCTTTTTTATATCTCCAAGCAGTGGGTTTTTGCATGTGATCCTATATTTTATCCTGCATATTACCTCGGCCAAATGCCCCCTGAAAAACTCCACAAACTCGCTGTCTTTTAGGATGTCCACCTGTGACACGGTTTGAATTATGTGGCGAAAATCATTTAGAAACTCAGCAAATTTTTCAGATTTAATAATTTCGTCCCGCAAATACCCCATGCAGGTCTGTTTGAGCATATCCGAAAACACCACATACTGGGCAATGTAGGTCAGTTCGCTGTTTTTGGGCGGGGCGCCCAGTATTTTGGCAATTACATCTTGTATCTCTAAGCGATAGCTTAAAAACCATTCTTTGCCGCAAAGCTCGCCATCTATTGGGGGCTCTACCCTAAAACCGCCTGCGCTCCTTGTCATGCTAAGGGCTATGTGTATTAGCAGTATAATGTAGTTTTGATGGGTTAGAATTTTGCTGTACATCCCCTCAAGCTCTGCAATGAGGTTCTGGATTTTTTTTATATCCACTCCGGGTGCAAATGTAAAAAGTACATCTATCTGCCCAAGGTTTAGTTCACCTATTTTAATTTGCTCGGCATCTTTTAGGGTGTACATTTTTAGGAGACATAGCTCGGCTATCGCTCGACGCCTATCAAACTCCCTGCCCACTAACGATATTCCTGCATTTTTTCTTTTTTCCACCCGTAGCTCAAATTTGTTTAGCCATTCCTCCACAAGCACAAATTCTCGGCTAAGCGAGCTACGACTAAGATACATTTCGTCGGCCAGTTTGCTCATGGTCAGGTTTTCATATGAGGGTGCACACAAAATGCGTTTTAGTATAAAATGTTTTCGCTGCTCTGTGCGGTCGTAGTCCTTGCGCAGGTCGTTTACCAATTCCCAGCCGCTTTGCAGATGTAATATCATTCCCACACCCGGCTTTTTCTCAATGGTTCCACCGTGTGTCTCTTTTAGGTATTCACCAATCGCCCTTACATCGCTTCTAATCGAGTTTACCGACACGCCAAGCTCGCTTGAAATCATCTCACTTGTAATGCCCTGTGGTGCTCCAACCAGGCGCTGAATTATTAGGCGCTGTCTTTTTGTAAGCATAACGTATTCCCTCATATGTTGGTTGCCTTTCTCATTGGTATCACTATATCATATTAAAGTTTACTAAAAAGTCCAATTTATTTCACTACTTGCAACAAAAATGTGGTCATTTAATTTTTTGCCTTTAACCGCCTTGGGGCAGACGCAAAAACACAAGGCGCAGATGGCGCCTTGTGTTTTGTGGGTTCGTGTAAAATTACAGCACAATTGTTTGTGTGCCTGCCGTAGCAGTTATGCTCACGCCGTCGGCTGTCCCCTTTATTGTGATATGTATCACATCACCGTCGGCCGCCGTTACCAGGCGGCTGATTTGCGCCTCTGTAAGTGTTAAGTCTGCAATACTGCTCTCTATGCTCAGGCTTTGTAGGCCGGACAGCACTGCAGGGTCAAGCTTTACTATTATGCCGGTGGGGCCCACGCCGGTTACAGCTATGGTGGTGCTCCCACCCTCAATTATTGTTGTGGTGTCGGCCACATCCACTATATGAGTGTATGTTACAGCGCCCTTTAGGGTACCCATATACCATGCCCCTACTGCTACAGCGCTTGTTTTACTGCTTGACTGAGCATTCACAGTACCAACAATTTTCTCCTTTGGAAAACCTGCATCTGTAAACGCCTTAATAAAGGCATCAATATAGCCCTGCTTCCAATTTCCATTGTAATGAATAGTGGGCGTATCACCGTCTATTAGTAGGGCATTTTCCAGCGCTATTATCAGCTGGGATGCCTTTATATTTGGACTAAAATCTCCTGTAAAATATATGTCTTTCACGCCGTTGGACAGCGAAGGTGGGACGCTACGTAGACCAAAAGAGTTTGGCGTAAATTCAATTTCGCTATTCTTAAATGTTATAGAGCTTAGATTCATGCACCTATCTATAGTTCGGTCATTAAATTTGGAAACTCCCTTAGGTATTTCAAGCGATGTAAGACTATAACACTGACTAAATGTCCCCTCACTCAAAGTTTTTAGCTGACTATCCTCTCCAAAATTTACGGTTTTTAGTTTATTGCAAAACAAAAAAGCACTGCTATCAATACTGGTTACGCTGTCGGGTATTGTAATAGACTCAAGGGCCTTACAGCTATGAAATGCGCTGGAATTTATAATTTTCACGCTGTTGGGTATTGTAATATTTTTTAGCTTATCACAGTAGCTAAATACCGATGATGGCAACTGTTCAATCTTTATATCGGGGTCAAATATGACACTCTCAAGTGATAAACACCCTTCAAATGCGCTGTCACTTATCTGTGTAACCGTACTTGGTATGCTTACCGAGGTAATGTTGATGCAATCAATAAAGGCCGCATGGCTAATACTCACCACATCATAAATCTCCCCACTGTGTGTTACTGTAGCGGGAATTGTAATTGGTCCGGTTGTGGCAGGATCAATAGCAGTTTTTTCATATTCAGCATAGATATATGCTTTGCCATTCTCTGTAGCTGTGGGTCGACTTTCTATTATAAAGGCCATATCTGTTGTGCCGCTGCCATTGGGCACTGCATATAAAAAGTCATTTAATGGCGGTGTCCATGCAAGTGCCACTACCTGTAGCAGACCGGTGGCAAGTGTGAGTGTTAAAATTAGCGCTAAAATTCTTTTAAGCATCATTTAAGTTCTCCTTTAGATGGTTTTAGGGATATAAGCCCCGTATGAAATATTGTTCACATTTAATATTATCATATTTTCACAGTATGTGACAGTGCTTTTTAAGCATTGTTATCTTACTTTATCAAATTACACATATATACATGTGTCTTTACTGCCGTTCTTATAGTTTTTTCACACTATAAGTGGTACAATAAAATAAATCTTGATTTGGAGGGGTGCCAAATGACACTACAACAGCTAAAACAGGTAATTGCAATAGCCGATTGTGGCTCCATGAACGAGGCTGCAAAGCAGTTATTTGTTGCACAGCCAAGTTTATCCTCCACCGTAAAAGAGCTGGAGAAGGAGCTGGGCATCACGATATTCCTACGCTCCAACCGCGGCATAAAAACCACCCCCGAGGGCGGCGAGTTTTTAAGCTATGCCCGCCAGGTGGTGGAACATTGCAGTATTATTGAGGATAAATACATCCTAAAGCAGAGCAAAAAGAAATTCAGCGTCAGCACCCAGCACTACTCCTTTGCGGTAAAGGCCTTTGTAGAACTTGTGCGAGAGATAGGCATGGATGATTACGAGTTTGCCCTGCACGAAACAAAAACGGCCGATGTAATAAATAACGTCAAGGAGTTTAGGAGCGAGCTTGGCATTATATACCTAAATGATAAGAATGAACAGGTGATAAAAAAGCTACTGCGAGAATATGAGCTTAGTTTTACAAAACTGCTTTGCTGTGAAACATATGTGTATTTGTATAAGGACCACCCCCTTGCCAACAGGCCGCAAATTTGTATGGAGGAGCTACTGGGCTACCCCTGCATAGCCTTTGAGCAGGGCAGCAATCATTCCTACCACTTTGCCGAGGAGATGAAAAGCACCCACGACTACCCAAAGCTAATAAAGGTGGATGACCGTGCCACCGCCCTAAACCTCATGGTAGGACTTGACGCCTACACCCTATGCTCGGGCATTATATGTGAGGAGCTAAACGGCAATGACCACATAGCCGTACCCCTGAAAGAAAGCGAGACCATGACAATAGGCATAATTGCTCGTACCATTGTGCCGCCCAGTGCGCTGGCCAAACTGTATATATCAAAGATAAATGAATACTTCGTCCAGAATGGCTTGTTATAGTTTATAACTATAACAAGCCATTGTTTTTATGTATTATACAATAACAAAACTCTGTGTTATGCTATCTACAACGCCAAAACACATCAACTCAAAGGAGGCCACCATGCTACAACTTATTGATATAAACAAAAACTACACAAACAAAAACGGCAGTGTGAGCGCTCTGTCAAACATAAATTTGATCATAAACCAAGGTGATATATTTGGGGTTATAGGTCAGTCGGGAGCCGGCAAGTCCACATTGGTGCGATGCATGAATTTGCTTGAAGCCCCAAGCAGTGGCAGGGTAATGTTTGACCACATTGATCTTGCCACCCTAAGTAAAGACGACCTTGGTTACTACCGCCGCAAAATTGGCATGGTGTTTCAGCAGTTTAATTTGTTTGAGCAAAAAAGTGTGCTTGCAAATGTATGCTTTGCCCTTGAGGTGGCAGGTGTGGGTAGGGCACAGGCGGTAAAAAAAGCCACCGAACTTCTTTGCATGGTAGGCCTTGAGGATAAGTTAAACGCCTATCCCTCACAGTTATCGGGAGGTCAAAAACAGCGTGTGGCAATAGCCCGTGCCCTTGCAAATGACCCTTGGGTTTTGCTGTGTGACGAGGCCACCAGCGCCCTTGACCCCGCAACCCGCAATTCTATACTAAGTCTACTAAAATACATCAATAAAAATCTCAATGTCACCATTGTCATTATAACCCACGAGATGAGCATTGTTAAGGCCATATGCAACCGTGTTGCAATTCTTGATGATGGCAAAATTTGCGAAGCGGGTGACACAGCCACCATCTTTAACCAACCAAACTCTGCGCAGGCCCTAAAGCTTATCCAGCAGGCCGAGGTTTTGGTGGGATAGCCCTCGGCGCAAATCGCAATAAATACAGCCCTTTGTATGGAAAGGATCATTATGACTACCGAATTTATAAATCTTCTCTTGGTGGGAACAGCACAAACCCTCTATATTACAGTAGCCTCCACACTGTTTTCCTATTTGCTGGGCGTCCCACTGGGTGTGCTACTTTATATAACCGCCCAAAATGGTCTGCATCCCCACAAAACCATAAACACCGTGGTTGGCTTTGCCGTAAACATGCTGCGCTCTGCCCCGTTTATAATTTTACTGCTAACTCTAATACCTATAACACGGTTTATTGTGGGCACTACAATTGGCTCTACAGCTGTTATTTTTCCGCTGGTTATAGCCGCCACCCCCTTTGTGGGTAGAATGGTTGAGGCCTCCCTGCGAGAGGTTGACAGCGGTGTAATTGAGGCCGCCCAGTCGATGGGGTGTAGCAACCTGCAAATTATCTGCAAGGTTCTTTTGAGCGAGGCCCTACCCTCCCTGTTAATTGGTGCCACCATTGCCACAACAACAATTCTTGGTTACTCTGCAATGGCCGGTTTTGTTGGTGGCGGCGGCCTTGGCACCATAGCCATAAATTACGGTCTTTATAGGTACGAAACCGGCGTGATGCTGGTAACACTGGCCCTACTCATAGCCATTGTACAAATATTTCAGGCAGTAGGCGTACGGTTTGCAAATAAAATCGATAAGCGCAAAAAAATATAACCCCTACAAAGGAGAAAAAATCATGAAAAACATTGTAAAGGTACTGTTTGTTGCAATCTGTGCGGTAGCACTTCTGGCCGCCTGTTCCACCCAAGAAGCACCCGCTCCTCAAAGTGATCCCCAAAGCCAAAACAGCGAGGATAACATAATCACGGTTGGTGCAAGTGTGACCCCCCATGCAGAGATTTTAGCTCAGGCCGCCCCCTTGTTGGAGCAGGAGGGTTACGAGCTAAATATAGTTGAGTATACCGACTACATTCTGCCCAACACAGCCCTTGATGCAGGCGACCTTGACGCAAACTTTTTCCAGCATACCCCCTATCTTGATGACTTCAACGCAAACAACGGCACCGATATTTCCTCTGCTCTTGGCCTGCATTTTGAGCCGTTTGGTATTTACAGCGATAAATTGACCGACCTTTCCCAAATACCACAGGGGGCGGTAATTGCTGTTCCAAACGACACAAGCAACGAGGCCCGTGCCCTGCTACTGCTTGAGGCCAATGGCATAATCACCCTAAAGGAGGGGGCAGGCCTTGGCGCAACCCCACTTGATATAGTGCAAAACCCGTATGAGGTTACAATACAGGAGATCGAGGCGGCGCAGCTTCCCCGCATCCTACCCGATGTTGACCTTGCCTGCATAAACGGCAACTACGCCCTACAAGGTGGCCTTACAGCCGAGGATGCCCTTACCTTTGAGCAGAGTGATTCGGTGGCGGCACAGACCTATGCAAATATTTTGGCCGTAAACACCGCCGATCTTGAAAGTGACAAAACCAAGGCTCTTGTGGCGGCGCTGACAAGCGAGGAGATTAAAACCTATATAAACGACACCTACGCAGGGGCGGTTGTGCCTGTATTCTAAGTAAAGCCTCACACACTCAATGACCTACAATATTTACCCAACATTACCATCTTCTTTAGGCCTACCAAAGCAGTCGGACGGTTGTTTGAAGTGCAGTATATACCTCCTGATTAGTTTAATAAAATACTTTTGCTATGCGTACACCAACAAAAAACTTCCTCATGACCATCGCTTTATACCTGCCACTTGTGCTCCGTCTTAAGGGTTTGAGCTTTTACCCACACCATCGCCCTGCTAAAGTTTTACCCGGCGAATAAAGCTTAAACCTCATGGCAATTTGACTGCTTTGGTCGGCCTTCCTCCAAATAACAAAAACCACCCTCACGGGTGGTTTTTGTCTCTTATTAACCCAAAAAACCTTTGGTTTTGGGCGGCTTTGTTTTGCTGTTTACATAGGGGCAAATCCCCATAGCTCACTACTGCTTACACTGCAATTGTTTTGTTGTCAGCGCTTATAACCGTGGTGTATGCAGGGGTCTCTCCCATGGCGCTCTTAAGGGTTATCATCACAATGTCACCATCTGCCTGTGCCACAATGGTGGCTATTTGTGCGGCAGTCAGGGAGATGTTTGCAATACTGCTGTTGATTTTCAGGCTGCTAAGTCCCTGCAGAACCTCAGGATCGAGCTGTACTATGATGCCGGTTGGGCTTGTGCCCACCACATTTATTGTGGCAGCGGTATCATTTCCAATAATTTCGGTGGTCTGGGGAACGCCGAGTATTTGGGTGTAGGTGCGACCAAATGTGGAGGCTGTGCCAAATGCACTGCCGCCAACTACTCCGCCCGAGCCTCCCGAGGTGGTGTAGCTACCGCCTATACCGATGGTGGGATACCACGCACCGCTTGTGCCACCACCGCCGCCGCTACCACCGCCGCTCACTGTGCCGCTTGTGGTAGGACTGCTTACTTTTAGGGTGTAGCTTGCAACGCCTGCATTGTAATCGACTGTGTCCACAGTGCCTGCGGGGGCGGTGACTGAAATTACTGTCGTGCCTACGCCCACAATGCTTACCTCGCCTGTTGCGCTGTTTACCGTGGCAACCGCGGTGTTACTGCTGGTATATACAGGTGTTGTCACCGCCCCTGTAAGTGCATTTGTAAAGGGGGCAGTACCTGTGGTTTTGTTCATCGAAGCGCTTGCAAATATTAGGTCTTGGTTGGTTTTTGATGTGTCTATAACAGCTACTGTTGCCGTTGCTGTTTTTACAGGGGTACCAACAGAGGTTGCTCTTACAATAATGGTGGTTTGTGTTTCGCCTGCCGCCACTGTTAGCTTGCCGGTTGCATCAATTGTTGTACCGGCATCAATACCGGAGGTAACAATATCCCAGGTAACACCATCGGTGTAAGCCCCCTTGCCGCTTACGTTTGGTGTGAAGGTTTTGCTGTTTCCAAGTTCCACACTGGCCGAGCTTGGGTCAATGCTTACAGATAGTACAGCCGGGGTAACATCGGTTTTCACGCTAAGTGCAGATGATATTGCCGAGGGCTTTGTTGTCGAGGTTTCCTTTACACGGGTGTAGATGTTGTAGGTGGTGTCCTCTGTAAGTGTGGCAAACACACCTGTATCCTGCCATGTGCCTGTGGCGCCTATTCTATACTCCTGCCCTGCCACGGCAGTTACTGTAATTGATGTGTCGTCCTTGCTGCCCAGGACAGGTTTTGCAGGTGTGGCAGGTGCATCGGCCTTGGCAACCTCTGCCGTGGGACTGCTTATTTTTGAGCCCTGCATATCGGCATCTCCTGCGGTAATCTCAACCGAGATGGCGCTACCAATATCGGCCTCTACAAGAATGTAATTATTCGAGGTTGCGCCGACAATTGGGGCGCCTGCACGTATCCACTGATAGTTCAGATTGCTCGAATTGCCACCCTGCAAAACTGCTATTAGGGTCTGGCCAAACTTGGCAGTACCTGTAATTTTAGCACTACCTGCAAGGTCTGCCTTGTCGGTGGTTACGCTAAGGGCACCGGAGGATGCCGACTCGTTGTGGGTTGATGTTTCTTTTAGTCTGGCTGCAATGTCGTAGGCGGTGTTGGGGTCAAGCCCTGCAAAGGTGGTGCTGCCCTGCCATGCGCCACCGTCTATGGCATACTCTGCGCCCGATATCGCATTTACTGTGATGGTGGTATCGGTTTTGCTTGCCAATGTGGGTGCCGCCGGTGCAGGTTGATTTAACTTGGGCACCGCGGCAGTGGAGGCGCTTGTCGAGTCACCGTCTTGATCGGTGGCCGAAATAGTAACCGTAATGGTCTTGCCTATATCAGCGGTTGTTACCTGATAAGTGCTCGCTGTTTCGCTGCTGATGCTAACCCCGTCACGCTTCCACTGATACACAAGGTTGGAGGAGGTAGCACCATTTAGGGTGGCTGTTAGTGTCTGGCCAACCTCGGGAGTGGTGTTATCAATCTCTGCTGTGCCCACAAGTGGATTGGCGGGAACTGCCGAGGTTGTTACGCTTTTTGTTGTGGAATTTGGTGATGCATTATGGGTCAATGTCTCCTTAAGACGAATGACAATTTGATATTCGGTTTCAGCTGTCAGGCTGTCAAATACGCCGCTATCCTGCCATGTTGCACCATTATCTTTGGAATACTCTGCACCCGACACAGGGTTTACAGTGATGGAGTTATGTGTCACCGAGCTTGTAGTGGGGGTAGAGGGTGCAGTGGCATTAGCCTTTTGGGGTGTTACTGCATTGCTGGACACTGAGCCTGTTTGTACACTGGAGCTGATATTAACCCCCAAATCTGCACCAATATCATCCGCTACTATGGTGTAGGTATTGCTATCGGTACCGATATTGGTCTGCGTTCCGCCCACATCACGGAACCACTGGTAGCTAATTGTGCCTGTGTTGTTGTCACTTGTTAGGAGCGCTGTTAGGGTTTCGCCATACTGTGGGGTACCGTCATCATTGATGGTGGCGTGTCCGATAAGGCTGGCGACTTTCCATATGGCGTATACGGTGGTAGGTGCTGTAAATGTGTGAGAGGTGATAACTGCGCCGTCACTGCTTAGCGACCATCCCTCGAATATATATCCTTTAGGTGGTGTAAACGTGCTGGTTGCAGGCAGGGTAAACGCAGTGCCCTCTGTTGCTGTGTCGGCTGCTTGTGCGCCACTACCGCTGTTTGCGTTGTAGGTTATGGTATAGGTATCAAGCGGTGCGGAGGTTACCTCAAAGCTTATGGGTATGTTAATGTCGGTCATGCCGGTTGCCGTTATTCTGGCGGTGGTGGTATAGGTGCCCTCGATCAAATCATTGTGGGGTCTTACTGTAAAGGTGGTGGTGCCGCTTGTGGCAAGTGGGGTTGTTAGGCTTGCTTTATCAAGTACAAAGTCGGCATAATCCCCACCATTTAGGGAAACTGTAAGGTTTGCAAGCTCGCCTGTGCCGGTGTTTTCAATGGTAAAGGTTTGTGCGGCTATGGGGGCGTAGCCCTCCTGTGCCGAGGTGAAGGTTTTTGTGGTGGGGTCTACTGTCGCGGTGTAGGTGGGGGT
>CAYJGQ010000003.1:54068-55767 GCA_964369885.1 uncultured Oscillospiraceae bacterium | reverse complement strand
CCCCCAATATAAGCCACTGCTTTTTAGGGGTTTTTGTGCCACAGGCAGGAGGGAATAGGCAGGTGAAAAACCAAACTGAAAAAATACTTCTATTATTTATATTCCATAAAATCTGACTCAAGTTTGTATTGCAGTGCCTTTATTTGGTTTACAATTGGGTGGGGGTCATCCTCATTACCACTTATAATATCGCTCATGCCATTAAACGCCGCATAATACAATTTTTTATAGTCAATCATTTCATCGCCGGGGCAATCCTTATCAATGGCCACAACGGCAGACACAACATCCACGGCGGTATTGGAAATCTCGACCCCCACTATTTTCGCACCGTCATCCATTAAGTTAGACATATGCCGACTCCTCTCAAAAATTGCACTTATATAGGTGCAATTATAGCATAAAACTATTATACAATCAATATAACAATTATTGAACGCATGGGTATAATATGGATAAAAATTATGAGAAGCAGGTAGCAGTTAAAATTGGAAAATTGCGAGCACAGGCCGGCCTCACCCAAGAGGAGATGTGTGCAAAATTGCAGCTGATAAACTGCAATATGACCCGCAGTGCCCTTGCCAAAATAGAGGTGGGCCAGCGACATGTTTATTTGGATGAACTAAGGGCGATAAAAGAGGTATTTAAGGTAACATATGATGAAATACTAAACGACTAAACAGCAGGCCGCTGAAAATGGTCTGTTGTTTTTCTTTGCCCTACCTGCCCTGCCCCCAATATAAGCCGCCGCTTTTTAGGGGTTTTTGTGCCACAGGCAGGAGGGGATAGGCAGGGAGTGGGCGCAGGCTTTGCCCCTGATAGGGGGTGGCACTGCCGCAGGCATGAGCTACTGCCCCCCCGAGCGTAGCGAGGGTAAGGGCAGCTAAAGCCGTAGCACGCCACCGCCGAAGATGTTGCTGTGGTAGGGGATGGGCAAAGCTTTGCCCCGAGCCTGTGGCTCGGGGCGTGTAAAAGTTTTTGTTCAAACTTTTTGACAAAAAGTTTGCGGGGTGTGGGGCAGGGGGGCGCGGTCTTGACCTTCCGTGTGGGCGACAGGTCGTTACAGCATCTGGTTAAACTCAATTCGCTCGCCCACAACGCCCTCTACAAAGAAGTAGCGCACTCCGCCGCCCAGCACATCATCAAGTGTTGTAATGGAGGGGTCCATCTTAAGCCCCATATCCTTTATAATGTTGTATGCGGCCTCAATGTCGGTAACATCAATTGTAATGTGGTCAATGGGGCCGGGGTTTGCCGAGTTATTGCCCACGGCCACAAGCTCAATACAAATGGTGCCAAGTTTTAAAAATGCAAGGTCGGGTTTGTAGCGGGGGTCGCGGCGGTTTACAAGTTCAAAGCCAAGTTTCTCATAAAAAGCAATGCCGGCCTCCATATCCTCTAAAAAAATGCCGATGTGCTGTAGTCCTGTGACAAGCTCGGGTAGTTTCATGTTTTTGCTCCTTTATATATATAGTGTGTTTTGCAGGGAAAATACAGCTTTTCCCACGACCCATAGACATATACCATTATACCACCACAGGGCATCAAATTAAAACAGCATATCGCTCAATAATATTCTAAAATTTTTGTTAAAAAAGCCTTGCATTTAAATGGTATATGTGATAACATAACAAGGCACGACTGCGAAGATATGCGATGATGCAGGAGGTGGCCGCCTTAAGTGGTGGGAAATTTCTGC
>CAYJGQ010000003.1:20194-54058 GCA_964369885.1 uncultured Oscillospiraceae bacterium | reverse complement strand
CCGGGCGGCTTTGAATACTGTATGAATGTACGGCTCCTTGTTTAGGGTGGGCCTCTTGTTCATGGGTAGGGTGTTTTGTAAAAAATACCTTGGCACCGGCTCTGTTTCCCAAGTGGGAACAAACGGCCGGTATTTTTCATGAATGATGACGGAACACCCGGCAGGGTGTACAGCAAAGAAACAGCAATTCAACGACGTCGCCAAGTAAAAGCATTAGGAGGCGATGAATTTGGCAGTCAAAGAGAAAATCAGAATCAGACTAAAAGGGTACGATCATCAGCTGGTAGACGCATCTGCAGAGCGTATTGTGGAAACAGCAAAGCGCACAGGTGCAAGGGTTTCGGGACCAATTCCCCTGCCCACCGAGAAAGAAATCGTAACCATCCTGCGTGCTGTACACAAGTACAAGGACAGCCGTGAGCAGTTTGAGATGAGAACTCACAAGAGGCTTATCGACATCCTGAGACCTTCCAACAAAACTGTGGAAGCCCTCACCGGACTCGAGCTGCCTGCAGGTGTGGAAATAGAGATCAAACTCTAAGCCCATCAGCAAAACCCCAGGTTTGGCAAAAGGCCAACCAAAGTTACCGACAAGCGACCCCCTATATATAATAGGTGTGGTCGGGTCACGTTGAGGTGGAAACTCACCCCAACCAATAACCATAAGGAGGAAACACAGTATGCAAAAGTGCATCATCGGCAAAAAAGTGGGCATGACCCAGATTTTTGACGAAAAGGGCAATGTAATCCCGGTTACGGTTGTCCAGGCAGGACCTTGTGTCGTGGTACAAAAGAAAACAATCGAAAACGACGGCTATGAGGCTGTGCAGATCGGTTACGGCGACGCAAGCGACAAGGCTCTGAACAAACCCCTAAAGGGACATTTTGCCAAAGGCGACGTTGCTCCCAAGAGAAATCTTCGCGAGTTCCGTCTTGACACCACCGCCGAGGTAAACGTGGGCGACATCATTAAGGCCGACACATTTGAGGTTGGCATGAAGGTTGACGTTTGCGGAACATCTAAGGGTAAGGGCTACGCCGGTAACATTAAGCGTCACGGCGGCCACACCCTAAAGCAAACCCACGGTACCGGCCCTGTGCACCGTCACTCGGGCTCCATGGGCGCAGGTTCCACCCCCTCCCGTGTAATGAAGGGCAAAAAGCTGCCCGGACACATGGGTGTTGAGCGTGTAACCGTGCAGAACCTTGATGTTGTCAAGGTGGATGCAGAAAACAATCTGATTGCAATTCGTGGCGCAGTGCCCGGCCCTAAGGGCGGCATTGTATACATCACCGATTGCGTGAAGGCTTAATGGAAGGAGGAAAAAACAATGCCTAAGGTGAAACTGTACGATATGACCGGCAAAGAGCTGGGCACCAAGGATATCTCCGAGGCCGTATTTGGCATCGAGCCTAACATGGCTGTCCTCCATGCTGCCGTTAAGAACTACCTTGCAAACCAACGTCAGGGCACACAGTCCACACTTACCCGTACCGAGGTTCGTGGTGGCGGACGTAAACCCTGGCGCCAAAAGGGCACAGGTCATGCACGTCAGGGCTCCATCCGTGCTCCCCAGTGGCGTCACGGTGGCGTAGCACTTGGCCCCAAGCCCAGAGACTACCGCTATGCGCTCACCCGTAAGACCAAGAAGCTGGCAATGCTCAGCGCTTTCTCTTCCAAGGTGGCACAGGGCGAGATGATGGTCATTGACAAACTGGCCATGAACGAGTACAAAACCAAGGACATGGTTAAGATGCTGGGCGCACTTGGCGTCGAGAAAAAGGCTCTGATCGTGCTTCCCGCAGTAGACGAGAAGATTGTAAAGAGCGCTGCAAACATCCCCGGTGTTAAAACCGCAGTTGTTGGTGCGCTAAATGTTTACGACATTCTTAACTACACAAACTTCATCATTGCCGCCGAGGCAGTGGACAAACTCGAGGAGGTGTATGCGTAATGAAAGCACCGCAGGATATTATTTTGCGCCCCATCATCACTGAAGCCTCGATGGAGGGCATTGCTCAGCGCAAATACACCTTCGAGGTAGCCACAACCGCAGGCAAGATTGAAATTGCCGCCGCTGTGGAAGCTCTTTTCCCCGGCACCAAGGTTGCCAAGGTCAACACAATGCATGTGCGTGGCCGTATGAAAAGAATGGGCCGCAATGTTGGCTACACACGTGCTCGCAAAAAGGCTATTGTCACTCTGACACCCGCCTCTAAGGGCATCGAGTTCTTTGAATCTATGACCTAAACCAAATAAAAATTGCACAAAGCAAAACACCGGGTGCTGTCCCGTGTTGCACAAAGCTTTGGGCACCGCAGGGCAAATGCTCTGCTGTATGGGGATATAGCCCCGCAAATTCTATAAGAGGAGAGTGAAAGTGCAATGGCTATTAAAAAGTATAAGCCTACGACACCCGGTCGCCGCGACATGACAGTTAGCGACTACTCGGGACTGTCCAAGGTTGCGCCCGAAAAAAGCCTGCTTGAGCCGCTTAAAAAGCATGCCGGCCGAAATAACTACGGCCGCATCACTGTTCGCCATCGTGGCGGCGGCAACCGCAGAAAGTACCGCATTATTGACTTCAAGCGTCAGAAGTTTGACATGCCTGCAAAGGTTATGACATTGGAGTACGATCCCAACCGTACCGCTCACATCGCACTCGTACAGTACGAGGACGGCGAAAAGCGCTACATCATTGCCCCCAACGGGCTAAAGGTTGGCGACACCATTCAGGCAGGCCCCGGCGCTGACATCAAGCCCGGCAATGCCCTTCCCCTTGTAAACATTCCGGTTGGTACCTTTATCCACAACGTGGAGCTGTACCCCGGCAAGGGTGCACAGCTTGCCCGTTCGGGCGGCGTGCAGGCACAGCTTATGGCTAAGGAGGGCGTTTATGCCCTAATTCGTCTGCCCTCGGGCGAGCTGCGCAACGTGCCTCAGAACTGCATGGCCACAATTGGCCAGGTAGGAAACATCGACCACGAAAATGTTTCGATCGGTAAGGCCGGCCGTACCCGCCACATGGGCATTCGTCCCACCGTTCGTGGCTCGGTTATGAACCCCTGCGATCACCCCCACGGTGGTGGTGAGGGCAAGAGTCCCATCGGCCGTCCCGGTCCTGTAACCCCTTGGGGTAAACCCGCACTGGGCTACAAGACCAGATCCAAGCACAACCGTTCTGACAAGTACATTGTCAAACGGCGTGGCGCAAAGTAAGGAGGGATTAGGAAATGGGTAGAAGCATTAAAAAAGGACCATTTGTACAGCCCAAATTGCTGGACCGTGTCCAGGAAATGAATAAAAACGGCGAAAAGAAGGTACTGAAAACTTGGAGCCGTGCATCCACAATCTTCCCCGATTTTGTTGGTCACACTTTTGCAGTTCATGACGGACGCAAGCATGTGCCGGTTTATGTAACCGAGGACATGGTAGGCCACAAGCTGGGCGAATTTGCCCCCACAAGAACCTACCGTGGTCATGTGGGCGCTAAAAAATCTAAGTAAGGGCGAAAGGAGAATACACATGGAAGCTAAAGCATACCTAAGACATGTGCGCATCTCGCCCCGAAAGGTGCAGATCGTACTTGATCTGGTTCGTAACAAACCCGCAAAACTTGCACTGGCCATTCTTGAGAACACCCCTAAGTCGGCCAGCAAGCCCGTGGCAAAGCTAATTCGCTCGGCCATGGCAAATGCCCAGAACAACTTTAATATGGACGAAAGCCAGCTGTATGTGGCCCAGTGCTTTGTAAGCCCCGGCCCCATCATGAAGCGCATTCGCCCCCGTGCTCAGGGCAGAGCATTCCGCATTCTAAAAAGAACCTCGCATGTCACCATGGTGCTGCGAGAGATGGAATAAGTCGAAAGAGGAGGTAAACAATGGGACAAAAAGTAAATCCCCACGGACTACGCGTGGGTGTCATTAAGGATTGGGATTCCCGCTGGTTTGCTCGCAAAGACGCTTTCGGCGACATTCTGGTTGAGGACTACAACCTGCGCAAGTTCCTAAAGAAGGCACTTTACGACGCAGGCGTACCCAAAATTGAGATTGAGCGTGACGCCACCAAGGTGCGCATCACAATTCACTGCTCCCGCCCCGGCATTGTAATTGGCAAGGGTGGCCAGGAAATCGACAAGCTCAAGGCCAAGTGCGAAGCACTTATTGGCAAAAAGACAAACCAACCCAAAAATGTTATCATCAATGTGGTGGAGGTAAAGACTCCCGACCGCAACGCTCAACTTGTTGCAGAGTCCATTGCCGCACAGCTTGAAAACAGAGCATCGTTCCGTCGCACAATGAAGCAGGCCATCGGCCGCGCCATGAACCCCCGCTTTGGCGGTGGTGCCAAGGGCATCAAGATCATGGTTTCGGGTCGTTTGGGCGGCGCTGAAATTGCACGTAGCGAACATTACCATGAGGGCACAATTCCCCTGCAAACACTCAGAGCCGACATAGACTACGGCTTTGCCGAGGCGGCCACCACCTACGGCAGAATTGGCGTTAAGGTATGGATCTACGCCGGAGAGGTGCTGCAGGATGTGAAGAAGCCCACCCGGGAAGGAGGCAGACAGTAATGCTTTTGCCTAAGAGAGTAAAATACCGTCGTGTCCACAGAGGACGCCTGACGGGTAAAGCCACCCGCGGCAACACAATCAGCTATGGTGATTTTGGCCTTCAGGCCACCGAGCCCGCATGGATCACCTCCAACCAGATTGAGGCCGCCCGTATTGCCATGACACGTTACATCAAGCGTGGCGGACAGGTGTGGATTAAGATTTTCCCCGACAAGCCCATAACCGAGAAACCCGCCGAGACCCGCATGGGCTCCGGTAAGGGTAGCCCCGAGTATTGGGTGGCCGTTGTAAAGCCCGGCCGTATGATGTTTGAGATTGGCGGCGTTTCGGAAGAGCTGGCTCGTGAAGCTATGCGTCTGGCCGCACACAAACTGCCCATTAAGTGCAAGTTTGTGGTAAGAGAAAAGGAGGTTGAGGCACAGTGAAAGCAGTAGAAATAAGAGCGCTTTCCCCCGCTGAGCTGACCGAAAAACTTTCGTCGCTCAAAGCAGAGCTGTTTAACCTTCGTTTTCAGCACGCAGTCAACCAGCTGGAAAACCCCATTCGTTTACAAATGGTAAAAAAGGATATCGCCCGTGTAAAGAGCGTTATTCGTGAAAAAGAGCTGGCACAGTAAGGTGCGAAGGGAGGATAACTAAGTGAGCGAGAGAAACCTGCGAAAGACCCGGGTAGGCACCGTTGTCAGCGACAAGATGGACAAAACCGTTGTTGTGGCCATCGCAGACAGCATTCGTCACCCACTGTATAAGAAGATTATCAAGCGCACCGTAAAGTTTAAGGCACATGATGAGCAAAACGCTTGCGGTGTGGGCGATACCGTGGAGATCATGGAAACTCGTCCTATTTCTAAAGACAAGAGATGGCGGGTGGCAAAAATTATAGCAAAGGCCAAGTAACTACTAAAGGCCAAACAATCATGGTTGAAAGGAGGAACGCTCTGTGATACAGATGCAGACCTATCTCAAAGTGGCCGACAACACCGGCGCAAAAGAACTCATGTGCATTCGCGTGTTGGGCGGTTCCCGTCGCAGATATGCCAACATTGGCGATGTTATTGTAGCATCGGTTAAAAAGGCAGCACCCGGCGACGGCGTTAAAAAAGGTGATGTGGTAAAGGCGGTTATCGTGCGTTCTGCTAAAGGACTTCGTCGTGATGACGGCACATACATTCGTTTCGACGAAAATGCCGCCGTAATCATAAAGGATGATAAAAACCCCCGTGGTACCCGCATATTTGGGCCGGTGGCCCGTGAGCTTCGTGACAAGGAGTATACAAAAATCCTGTCGCTTGCTCCCGAAGTATTATAAAGGAGGTGTCGCAAGATGAATAAGCTACATGTAAAAACCGGCGACACCGTCGCCGTCCTGTCCGGTAAGGACAAAGGCAAAAAAGGTAAGGTAATGGAAGTATCCCCCAAGGAGCAAAAAGTTATCATTGAGGGATGCAACATGGTTACAAAGCACCTAAAGCCCCGCAAGCAGGGTGACAAAAGCGGCATTGTAAAAGCAGAAGGCGCTATGTACGCCTGCAAAGTGCAGCTTGTTTGCCCCAAGTGCGGCAAGGCAACCCGCGTTGGCCACAAAGAAGTTGGCGGCAAGAAAATGCGTGTTTGCAAGCAGGCTAAGTGCGGCGAGACATTCTGAGGGGAGGAGGAAAAAACATGGCAAGAATGAAAGAGTTCTACAAAAAAGATGTGGCCCCCGCCCTCATGAAGAAGTTTGGCTACCAAAGCGTCATGCAAATTCCCAAGCTTGAAAAGATTGTCATAAATGTTGGTGCAGGTGAGGCCCGCGATAACCCCAAGGTTATGGACGCCATTGTGGGAGATCTGGGCAAGATTACCGGCCAGAAGGCAGTGCTCTGCAAGGCCAGAAAATCTGTGGCAAACTTCAAGCTGCGTGAAGGTATGGTTATCGGTGCTAAGATAACCCTTCGTGGTGAGAATATGTATGAATTTATTGATCGCTTCTTCAATGTTGCACTGCCTCGCGTGCGCGACTTCCGCGGCATAAACGCAAATGGCTTTGACGGCCGAGGCAACTACAGCATGGGCATTAAAGAACAGCTGATTTTCCCCGAGATCGACTACGATAAGGTAGACAAGATCAGAGGTATGGACATCAGTTTCGTAACAACCGCAAAGACCGACGAGGAGTCCCGTGAGTTACTAACTCTAATGGGCGCTCCGTTTGCGAAGTAAGGAAGAGGGAGGAGAGAAAACGTGGCTAAAAAGTCAATGATAAACAAACAGCAAAGCACACCCAAATTCTCTACCCGTGCTTACAACAGATGCAAAATCTGTGGCCGTCCCCATGCCTATCTTCGTAAGTTTGGCATCTGTCGTATCTGTTTTCGTGAGCTGGCCTATAAGGGTCAGATTCCCGGCGTTAAAAAGGCAAGCTGGTAAAGCTGAGCAAAGGAGGTTGACCCTATGCACATCACAGACACCATTGCCGATATGCTAACCCGCATTCGCAACGCGATTGCCGCTAAGCATGACTCGGTAGATGTGCCCGCCTCCAAAATGAAAATTGCCATCGCGCAAATTCTTTTGGACGAGGGCTACATCAAGGCGTTTAATGTAATAAAAGATCAAAAGCAGGGTGTAATTCGTATCACCCTAAAGTATGGCCCCGGTAAGTCTTCCATCATCTCGGGTCTGCGCAGAGTATCTAAGCCCGGCCTGCGCATCTACTCCGGCTGTGAAGATATGCCCAAGGTACTAAAAGGCCTTGGCATTGCCGTTATGAGCACATCAAAAGGCGTTATGACCGATAAGCAGGCCCGCAAAGAGAATGTGGGCGGCGAGGTCTTGGCCTTCATCTGGTAAGGGAGGTGTAGCAAAATGAGTCGAATTGGTAAAAAGCCCATTACGGTTCCCGCCGGTGTTGAAGTCAAGCTTGACGGAAGTCTGGTTAGCGTTAAAGGCCCTAAGGGTCAAAGCAGCTACACCATGAACCCCGGCATATCGGCCGTACTGGAAAACGGTGTCATCACGGTTTCTCGTGAGCTTGACATCAAGACCCAAAACGCACTGCACGGACTAAGCCGTACCCTGATTGCCAACATGATTATTGGCGTATCCGAGGGCTTCACTAAGGAGCTTGAGATTCAGGGTGTTGGTTACCGTGCTGCAAAGCAGGGTAAAGATCTTGTTATGAACCTGGGCTACTCGCATCAGGTTATAATGAGCGAAATCGAGGGTATTTCCATTGAAGTGCCCGCCCCAAATAAAATTGTCATCTCCGGTCCCGACAAGCAGAAGGTTGGACAGTTCGCTGCCAATGTGCGCGAAAAGCGTCCCCCCGAGCCCTACAAGGGCAAGGGCATCCGCTATGTTGGCGAGTATGTCATCCGCAAGGAAGGCAAGGCCGGTAAGGGCAAGAAGTAAGGAAAGGAGTGTAGCAAAATGGTGAACAAACCTAATCGCAATAAAGCGCGTCTGCGCCGTCATATGCGAGTAAGAGGGAAGATCAGCGGTACCGCCGCTCGTCCCCGCCTGAATGTATTCCGCTCCTCCAAGCACATCTACGCCCAACTAATAGATGATGTGGCCGGAAAGACACTTGCAGCAGCCTCGTCCATGGACAAGGGCTTTGAGCTTAGCGGTGGCAACGCAGAAGGTGCCGCAGCAGTTGGCAAGGCAATTGCAGCAGTGGCCGGCAAGAACGGGATTTCAGAAGTAGTTTTCGACCGCAGTGGTTATCTTTACCACGGTCGCATCAAGGCATTAGCTGAGGGAGCCCGCGAGGGCGGCCTTAAGTTCTAAAGAAGGAGGGAGTTTATTGTCTCGCATTGACGGTTCTACATTGAATCTTAACGAGCGTGTCGTATCTATAAATCGTGTATCTAAAACAGTTAAGGGCGGTCGCATATTTAAGTTTGCAGCTCTGGTTGTTGTTGGAGACGGAAACGGCACCATCGGTTTTGGCCTTGGCAAATCCTCCGAGGTTCCTGATGCGATCCGCAAGGGAATTGAGGATGCCAAGAAAAACCTCATCAAAATTTCGCTTAGAGGCACCACCATTCCTCACGAGGTCATCGGCAAGTTCGGCGCCGGTGAGGTGCTGCTAAAGCCGGCCCCTCAGGGTACAGGCGTTATCGCCGGTGGACCTGTTCGTGCCGTTATGGACGTTGCCGGCATTCGTGATATCCGCACAAAGTGCCTGCGTTCCAACAATCCCTGCAACGTGGTTACAGCCACTGTTAATGGTCTTGCCTCGCTTCGTGATGCCGCTCAGGTGGCAGCTATTCGTGGCAAGAGTGTGAAGGATATTATTGGTTAAGGAGGACCGGACTCATGCCTAAGACTAACAAAGGCACATACCAGATCAAGCTGGTAAAAAGTCTGGTTGGCCGCAAGGATGACCAGATTGCCACTGCCCATTCTCTGGGGCTTCGCAAAATCGGGCAGGTTGTAACCCAACCCGACAACGACGCCACCAAGGGCAAGATTTTCAAAATTTCACACCTCATAGAGGTACAGAGCGATAAGTAAGGAGGTGCAGCCCAATGAAATTACACGAGCTTTCTCCGGCACCCGGCTCGACCAAAAAGTCCTTCCGCAAGGGCAGAGGTCACGGTTCGGGTAACGGCAAAACTTCGGGTAGAGGCCATAAAGGCCAGAATGCCCGTTCGGGCGGCGGCGTACGTCCCGGCTTTGAAGGCGGCCAGATGCCCCTACAAAGACGTGTACCAAAGCGTGGCTTTAACAACATTTTTGCCACCAAGTACACCGCAATCAACGTAGAGATGCTCAACCGCTTTGAGGATGGCGCCACCGTAGATCAGGAGGCCATACTCAAGGCCGGGATTGTTAAAAATCCCAAAGACGGAATCAAAATTTTAGGTCGTGGTGAATTGACTAAAAAACTCAATGTCTCCGTTGCAGCTTACTCGACAAGCGCAAAGCAAAAGATCGAGGGGGCTGGCGGGAAGGCTGAGGTGAAGTAAATGTTTGCTACGTTTCGTAACGCGTGGAGACTTCCCGACCTTCGTCAGAAGATGCTTTACACACTAATGATTTTGTTGGTTGTGCGTGTAGGTTCGGTTATACCGGTGCCCTTTTTGGACACAACTGCACTGCAGGCCATGATAGGTCAAAGTGGCAACCTGTTGGGTTATCTGGACATTCTAAGCGGCGGCGCTTTTGCAAGTGCCACACTGCTGGCTTTGTCCATATCCCCCTACATTACCTCGTCAATTGTTATACAGCTTTTGACAGTGGCCATACCCGCCCTTGAGCGACTGGCCAAAGAGGGACAGACAGGCCGTAAAAAGATTCAAAAAATCACTCGTTACACCACAGGTGCTCTTGCACTACTGCAGGCCATAGCCTTTTACCTGATGTTCCGCAACACCTACGGGGCTGTTGCTTACACCGAAGGTTTTGAGGGAATTGTGGCTGCTGTAACCATCATAAGTGCCTTTACAGCCGGTGCTTTGCTGGTGGTTTGGCTGGGCGAACGCATCGATGCTCGCGGCATTGGTAACGGCATTTCGCTGATACTATTCGTCGGCATTGTGTCGCAGGGTCCCTCGGCAGTGCTAACACTTTGGAACTACCTACAGCTGGCAATTGCCGGTAGTGTGCAGTACTTTGTATTTGTACCGCTGGTAATCATCCTGTTTGTAATTCTAATTGGATTTATCGTTGTAATGACAAACGCAGAGCGCCGCATTCCCGTGCAGTACGCAAAGCGTGTTGTGGGCCGCAAGGTGTACGGTGGCCAGTCCACCCACATCCCCATAAAGGTTAGTATGTCGGGCGTGCTTCCTGTAATTTTTGCAGGTGCTTTCCTTGGAATTCCCGGCACAATTAAGGCCTTTGTGTACGCAAGCCCCACAGCCGAGGAGCTTTCCAGCTGGGGATACAGGATTTTGTCCTGGTTTGATTACAACACACTGCCCTATGCAATACTCTACTTTGTACTGATTATTGCCTTTAACTACTTTTATGTAGCAGTGCAGTATAATCCTTTGGAAATGTCCAACAATTTGCGTCAGAACAACGGTGCCATTCCCGGCATTCGTCCCGGCCGTCCTACAGCCGAGTTCATCGCAAAGATTATTTCTAAAATCACCATAGTTGGGGCACTGTTCTTGGCTGTTGTAGCCATACTGCCCATAGCTGTTGGTGCAGTAGCAAGCATGAACATCGCTCTGGGTGGCACATCTGTCATCATTGTGGTTGGTGTTGCACTTGACACTGTTCGAAACCTCGAATCTCAGATGATGATGCGTCATTACAAGGGCTTCCTTGAATAAGTAAGGAGGGCTTGGATGAATCTAATCGTTATGGGCGCACCCGGCGCAGGAAAGGGAACACAGGCTGAGTTTATAAGTACAAGGCTTAACATTCCCGCAATCTCCACAGGAAATATCATTCGAATGGCCATAAAAAACGGCACCAAAATGGGGCTGGAGGCCAAAGGGTATATCGAAAAGGGTCACCTTGTTCCCGACGAAGTTGTAATAGACATTGTCAGGGACAGACTGGCCGAGGCGGATTGCCAAAACGGATTTATTTTGGATGGGTTTCCCCGCACAGTTCCCCAAGCCGAGGCTTTGGAGAAGATGGGCAGAGAAATCGACAAGGTTATAAACCTTCAAGTGGAAGATGATGCTATAATGCGACGTCTTGCAGACCGTAGGGTTTGCCCAAATTGTGGCTCCTCCTATCATCTAATTTACAAGCCTACCCTAAAGGAAGGCATATGTGATAGATGTGGCAGTGAAATTGTGCTGCGTAAGGATGACCACCCCGACACCGTGCGGGAACGATTGGTTGTATACCACAGCGAAACCGCGCCCCTTGAGAATTTTTATTTTCAGCGTGGCAAACTCTACAACGTTCAGGGAGCAGAAGATCTTGAGCAGACAAAAGCCCGTACACTCGCAGCACTGGAGGCCACAACATGATTGTACTAAAAACCCGCAAAGAGCTGGAAATGATGCGAGAGGCCGGCAAAATTGCCGCCGGAGCATTGGCCGCAGGCCTTGCGACCTCACAGCCGGGAATTAGTACCCATAAAGTCAATGAAGTGGTGCACGACTTTATCATAAAAAGGGGAGCCACACCGTCCTTTTTGAACTACAACGGTTTTCCTGCATCGGCCTGTGTGTCGGTGAATGATGAAGTTATACACGGCATACCCTCAAAAAGCCGTATTTTGCAGCCCGGCGACATTGTTAGCATTGATGTGGGAGCCTTTTACAAAGGTTTTCACGGCGACACAGCCGCCACGGTTGGGGTGGGAGAGATCTCCCCCGAGGCAAAGAAGCTTTTAGAGGTAACCGCGCAGTGTTTAGAGTTGGGCATAAAAGCTGCGGTTGTTGGAAACCGTGTGGGAGATATTTCGTCGGCGGTGCAAAACAATGCACAGTTGGCTGGTCTTGGTGTGGTTAGGGACTTTGTGGGCCACGGAGTGGGGCAGAAGCTTCATGAAGAGCCCGAGGTACCAAACATAGGCACCGCAGGGCGTGGAGCACGCCTTGCAGCCGGTATGACAATTGCCATTGAACCCATGATTAACCTTGTGGGTGGCGAAGTAGAGGTGCAACCCGATGGCTGGACAGTTTTGACCGCCTCGGGAAGCCTTTCGGCCCATTTTGAACACACGGTGGCCATTACGGCCGACGGACCGGTTATTCTTACAAGGGTTTGAGGAGGCGACCATGGATTATGTAAATGGCATGGTGGTTTTCGCCAAAGCCGGACGAGATGCCGGAAGATTTTACATGGTGGTGGGAATGCAGGACGGGTATCCACTGATTGCCGACGGCAAACGCCGAAAGCTTGAAGGCCCCAAGCGCAAAAACCCTATTCACCTACAAAAAACCAACAAAATCCTGCCTTTTGAAGATATACACTCAAACAGCAGGCTGCGTCGAGAGTTGGCGCAGTATAACACGATCCGTCAACCGGATAATAAGGGGAGGTAATAGGCGTGGCCAAGGATGATGTCATTGAAATTGAAGGCGTTGTTGTGGACGCTTTGCCCAATGCGCAGTTCCAAGTAGAGCTGCCAAACGGACACAAGTTGCTCGCACACATTTCCGGCAAGCTGCGAATGAACTATATCCGCATTCTGCCGGGAGACAAAGTAACCGTTGAGATCTCACCCTACGATCTCACAAAAGGACGCATAACCTGGCGTTCCAAGTAAGGAGGTATTCCGAATGAAAGTAAGACCTTCGGTTAAGCCCATCTGCGAAAAGTGCAAAATCATTCGTCGCAAAGGCCGTATCATGGTTATTTGCCAGAATCCCAAGCACAAGCAGCGTCAGGGCTAATCACAACAAAGCAAAATGGAGGTGTAACAAAGAATGGCTCGTATAGCTGGTGTTGACCTGCCTCGCGAAAAGCGGGTTGAAATCGGTCTAACTTATGTTTTTGGCATAGGAAGAAAGACCGCAAACGACATTTTGTCGGCAACCGGCGTCAATCCCGACACACGTGTTAGGGATCTGACCGAGGAAGATGTTTCCAAGTTGCGTGAATACATCGACCGCAACCTACCCGTTGAGGGTGACTTGCGCCGCGAAGTATCGCTAAATATTAAGCGTATGGTAGAAATTGGTTGTTACCGTGGCGTACGCCACCGCAAGGGCCTGCCCGTAAGAGGACAGCGCACCAAGACCAATGCCCGTACAAGAAAAGGTCCTAAAAAGACCATCGCCAACAAGAAGAAGTAAGGAGGGATACGAGAAATGGCTAAACCAAACGCCAAGAAGGCCACTACACGACGTCGTCGTGAACGTAAGAACATTGAACGTGGTGCTGCTCATATCCAGTCCACCTTCAACAATACCATCGTAACCATCACCGATACCCAAGGCAACGCCCTTTCCTGGGCAAGTGCGGGTGGACTGGGCTTTAGAGGCTCGAGAAAATCCACTCCCTTTGCCGCCCAAACTGCTGCCGAAACAGCTGCAAAGGCTGCTATGGAGCACGGGCTAAAGTCGGTGGAGGTATTCGTAAAGGGCCCCGGTTCGGGCCGAGAAGCCGCCATCAGGGCATTGCAGGCCGCAGGACTTGAGGTCAGCATGATAAAGGACGTAACACCCATTCCCCACAACGGTTGCCGTCCGCCCAAGAGAAGAAGAGTGTAAGAAAGGAGGACATGATTTATGGCCACAAATAGATGCCCCATTCTAAAAAGATGCAAAACTTTTGGGATTTCCCCTGCAGTTGTTGGCATCAGCAAAGAAACCAAGCGCAACCGTAAGCAGCGCGGCAGAAAGCAGAGCGAGTACAGCCAGCAGCTTAACGAGAAGCAGAAGGTAAAGTTTATTTACAACGTGCTTGAAAAGCAGTTTAGACGTTACTACGACAAGGCCGAAAGAGCCGAAGGCATCACAGGTGAAAATCTGCTGACCCTTTTGGAGCTCCGTCTTGACAATGTAGTTTACCGTCTTGGTCTTGCAAACACACGTCGTGAGGCAAGACAGCTTGTAAACCACGGTCACTTTTTGGTAAACGGTAAAAAGGTAGACATTCCCTCTTACTCTGTTAAGGTGGGCGACACCATTGCTGTTAACGAGAAGTCTACAAAGTCCCCCAAGTTCAAGATGTTGCAGGAACAACGCGGAAATGCTCTGCTTCCCCAGTGGCTCAGCCGCGCTAAGGATGCTTTTGAGGGCAAGGTTGCCGCCAAGCCCCAGCGCAGCGACATCGACTTTGAAGTTGAGGAGCACCTGATTGTTGAGTATTACAGTAAGTAACCCCGCATTTGGACCGCAATTCAGCAAGGGAAGGCGAAAAAGACGACAGTCTTATCCAAAGGAGGGTTTGAATTTATGGTGAAAATCATTGAACCTAAGATCGATACGGTGGAACTAAAGTCCGACGGAACCTATGGTAAGTTCGTTGCAGAGCCCCTGGACAGAGGGTTTGGCACAACCTTGGGAAACAGTCTGAGACGTGTTTTGCTCTCCTCGCTTCCCGGTGTGGCCGTTACCTCGGTGTTTATCGACGGTGTACAGCACGAGTTTTCCACAGTTAACGGAGTTAAAGAAGATGTTACAGAGCTAATTCTTAACATCAAGGGCCTTACCGCAAAGCTTTACTGCGACGGCCCCAAAAGGGTAAAAATTATGGCCGAGGGCGACTGCGAAGTTACCGCCGGTTCAATTGAGCCCGACCCCGAAGTGGAAATTCTCGACCCGGGTATGCACATAGCCACCCTGTCGAGCGGAGCAAGGCTTGACATGGAACTGATTCTGCGTAAGGGTCAGGGATATGTTTCGGCCGACCGCAACAAGCAAAATGATACCGAAAAGCTGCCCATAGGTACAATCCATGTGGACAGCATCTATACTCCCGTGCTCAAGGTTAACTACTCGGTGGAAAATACCCGCGTAGAACAGATTACCGACTATGACAAGCTCACACTTGAAGTTTGGACCGACGGCACAATTTCGGCCAAAGAGGCTGTGAGTTTGGCGGCCAAGATCCTCAATCGACAGCTCAACCACTTTGTTGATCTTTCGGACGAAGTGAGCGCAGCCGATATCATTGAGAAAAAGGAAGATACCGGCAGAGAAGAAGTTCTTGAGAGGACTATTGAAGAGCTTGACCTGTCTGTTCGCGCCTTTAACTGCCTAAAAAGAGCAGGAGTTAACACAGTTGGCGACCTCATTGGCAAGTCTCCCGACGAGATGATGAAGGTTCGCAATCTGGGCAAGAAGTCACTTGAAGAGGTTATCAGCAAGCTGGAATCTCTTGGGTTTGACCTTACCAGAGAGGAAGAATAATCAAACAACGATACCCCCCAAGGTGGCAAACCCACCAAGGGTGCGGTAATTAGTACAGGTAAAGGAGTGATTTTGATGGCAGGAACCAGAAAGCTCGGCAGAAGCACGGCTCACCGACTCGCTATGCTTAGAGCGATGGTGACATTTCTGCTGGAGAAGGGGAAGATCGAAACAACCGTAACCCGCGCCAAGGAAGTTCGATCCGCAACCGAGAAAATGATCACCCTCGCAAGGGGCGGCGACCTACACGCCAAGCGTCAGGTAATGGCATTTGTCACCAAGGAAGATGTGACAAAGAAGCTCTTTGATGAGATTGCACCCAAGTATGCTGACCGCAAGGGCGGCTACACCCGCATTATCAAGATTGGCCCCCGTAGCGGCGATGCCGCCGAGATGGCCATCATTGAATTGGTATAAGTATAACTTAAACCATATAAAACCCCCGACCAATTTGGTCGGGGGTTTTTGTTGTTTTATAGGAAAATGAAAAATGACAGGGCAGAGGGGGAGGGGTTGATAGTGTGACCCTGCTTTTTCGCTTATGCGGCGCGTTGTGCTCACCGGGAACAACCCCGACGACAAACCCCGTCCTCGGGGATAACCCCGCATCGCACAAGCACACCACCTAAACAAAAAACCATGCCCACAGGGGAGGGGGTGGCGCAGCGCCGGGGGGGAGCGGTGCGTGGGGGGTGTGGGCGCACCCCCCCCCGCCCGCGGGCGGGGCCCCCCCCCGGGGGGGGGGGGGGGGGGGGGGGGGGGGGGGGCCGCCCCGCCGGCCGGGGGCGGGCGCCCCCGCCGTAGACGGGGGAGCCCCTGCCGCGCGTAGGGCGGCAGGGGCTGGGCTGCGCAGTGTCCTCGCCGATAGATGGCGGTTGGCGCAGGGCAGGTAAAACCAAAGGCGCAAATGCTATTTGCGCAGATAGCGCAGAGGGAACTGCAACCCTCCACACCCCTCAAAATAGGGATGTGGGGAAACTTTACACTACTTTGCGGTTTTTTTAATATCGGTTCTGCCCAGAATGTAGTCAACACTGACACCATAAAAATCGGCCAGATCGGACAAAACCGATGGGGGCACCATGCGCTGGCCGCTTTCGTAGTAGGCATATGTGCGCTGTGGAATATTTATGGCAAGGCCAACCTCTTTTTGGGTCAAATCCTTATCCTCTCGCAGTGCCCGAATACGTTCATATTTAATCATTCTAATCACCCATACACAGCATACATTAGAACAATATGTTCTTTTGACATTTTGAACAAATTGTTCTAAAATATATTCAGGGGGTGGTTTGATGGCTGAATTTTGCCCAAGCTGTTGGAGTAGGATTAACTCAAAGTCATGCAGCGCAAGGGAGTATGTTGTGTCAAATCAGCTATGGCTGTGTGAGGGATGTGGAGATTATAAAAAGGTTATAACCCGGCGAAAAACTCGAAGGACGCCCAACAAATTTGCTGTGGTGGCATTACTGCTTGCAACATTGGCGGTTATACTCTGCACATGCCGCCTTGTGGCACGGTGCAAGAAGCAAAATATGTGGCGCACACATTAAACCCCCACACCCTCAAAACAGGGTGTGGGGGCTGTGGCTGTTATGGGTTATTTTAGCCTAAAGGTATTGGGGGCTATTTTGTAGGCAATGGGCAGTGACACCACAATGTACAATAGGCTGAATATCGAGGTGGCCACACCAAAAACCAGCGCAGGTGGGCGGGTTTGCATTGCCAAGAAGCACAGCAGATATGTCACGGTTTTAATGATGGTATAGATGGGGTTTTTAAGTTCAAGTTCACGGTTAAAGGGTTGGAAGAGGTAGTAAATTACAAGGTTGTGCACGCTAAAAAATGTCGAAAGCGCCATGATGCTAAAAAACAATATAATGTATTCGCGGGGGTTTTGGGTGCCACCCGAGGCATAAAGTATGGTGGGCATACCAAGCGCAATTGGCAGGCTTTGCACCCAATCCATCAGCACCAAGGTTCTAAGGCGCTGGGTAAACATATCAAGTATGGCGGCAGGTTTTCGGTAAAACCTAAAGGAGAGCATCTCGCAGTCGCAGTTGGTAAAGAAAATTTTCACGGTGCGCTCGCCGCAGTTGGTAAAGTAAAGTATATAGGAAAACAGTGGAATAAGCCCAAAAAGGTATGGGTTAATAGCGCTTGACACAGCAGGAACAAAGCGACACACAAGGCAGATTATCAGCACAAGGGCAAGCTCGGCAAATACAAAACTTCTGGTGGTGCGCCAGAGTAGTTTGCGGTGTCGCTTTACAAACAGGTCGGACAATAGTGCGTAGCCACGCTTTTTAAAGTTGACATTTCCGCCGGCCTCGATGTATTTTTCGGCCACATCGCGGGAAATGGCTTTAGTGTTGTTGCTGTTTTGCCACACAATATCATAGCTTGTGAACATGTATTTATATAGAGACAAGTAGTGCTTAAAGTTTGTGATATAGCGCAGGCAAAAAATTGAAGCTATAAAAACAGCGGCGGCAACAATGGCTATAAATATACCACTAAAGGAGAAGCCCACAAGGCAGAAAAGCGCACCAATGAGGAAGAGCAAAAGCCCTACGGCCATTTCGGCATAGCTGTATTTCATGAGCCTGTAATTCTCACGCTTTGAGCGGATGAAAAGCTTTATAGATGCGCCCACAAGCTTGCCCGAAATTAGAATTACAAACAAAGAAATAATGTTTAATAGCCCAAGGCTGCGCAGGGGTGGAAAGAAAATAAACATCGGCAAAAAGCTGATAAAGACCTGCACCAAAAAGGCGGCAAGGCTTGTAAGAGCGGCATTTTTTGCATCCATGCGCATAAACATTATGGCATAGTTAAGTTCCTTTTTTGGCTCTAAAATAAAGCAGTTTACAAGGCCACCACCAATTGTAGCCCAAAGCAAAAGGTTAAGAAGTACATCCTTTGAGGGTAGGGAAACAAAGTCAAATGTAGCAAAAGCTGAACTAATCGAGAAAATTATAAATAGATATAAAACCGACCCAAAAAACAGCTTGCCTATTTCAAAAATGGTGTTTAGTATGGCAATAACAATTTTCCACGCGGGGCTTTTGTAAAGCGAATAGGGAATAGCACGCCCCACAAGGGGCAGCTTTTTGAGGTAATAAAGTATTCCGTTGGCACGATAGGTATTTTGAATTTTTAGGAGAGGGAAAAGTGTCTTAATCATCGCTATCCCCCTTTAGTATGGCAATTATGGCCTCCTTGTCCTTGGGGGCGCTCGAAAGACTTCCCTCGGACAAAATTACAATCTCATCGCAAAGCTCTATGGCAAGCTCCATAATGTGGGTGGAAAAAATGATGATGTGCTCACTTTTTATCGAGAGTAGAAGGGTTTTCATCTCGTCGGCCACCACAACATCAAAGGAGGTAAGGGGCTCGTCAAGCAGTAGCACCTTTGGCTTTGCAATAAAGTTAACAAGCATCTGGATTTTGTTCTTCATACCAAGCGAGAAATCCTTTAGCAACCTATCCTTATCCTCATCCAAAATGCCCACCGAATTTAGGTAATCATCCACCGATTTTTGCGCGGTAAGGGTTTCCTTGTTTATGTCGATAAAAAACTTTATGAACTCTCGGGCGGTAAGAAAAGAGGGCACCGATGGGGTGGACAAAACATAACCAACATCATCGGCCGTGAGGGTGCGGGTCTGCCCCTCATGTTCAAAGGAAATGTTGCCGGCACTCAGGGGGATATCCTCATTTATGCAGTTAAACAGGGTGGTTTTGCCCGAACCGTTGCGCCCCAGCAGGGCATAAATTTTGCCACGCTCAAAGGTAAAATTAGCGTCGGTTATTACCTCTTTTTTTTCGTAGGACTTCTTAACACCTTCAAGAATTAGTTTCATGGTATGCTCCTATACATTTTGTGTTGAGAAAAATTAATACTTCTTAAAAACCGTGCGGTGCAATGTTATTAAACTGTATCCATTATATCAAAAAATCAAATAGGTGTATATAGAGCAGTATAGTTTAATAAAATCCTGCAGTGGGCAGAGGGGGTGGACAAAGCGTGGCAGAGCAAAAAATCACACTACACAGCAAATTGGCAGACAGCAAAAAAAGAGTAGTCCCCCAGAAAGGACTACTCTTTTACAGATTAGATCATGCCTACAAATCAAAACATTTTAAGGTGTTTACGGTCGGCCACCCTGTGCATAGAGTGGGGGCTGGCTTTGGTAAAGATCCTTGCCAAGGGTGTCGATAATCACCGTTACGGGGAAGTCGACCACCTCAAAGCGGTGGATGGCCTCGGTGCCAAGCTCGGGATAGCAAAGCACGGTGGCACTGCAAATACTGCGTGAGAGCAGTGCGCCGGCACCTCCTATCGCCCCAAAGTAAACACAGCCATGGGTCTTCATGGCCTCCACCACCTCGGCACTGCGTTTGCCCTTGCCAATCATGCCACGCAGTCCAAGGGCTATTAGGCGTGGGGCGTAGCTGTCCATACGGGAGGAGGTGGTAGGCCCTGCCGAACCCACGGCATGGCCGGGGGGTGCCGGGGTGGGGCCAACATAATATATAACCTCATCGCAAAGCTCAACGGGCAGGGGTTGCCCCCCGTCCAGCAGGGCGCACAACTTTTTGTGGGCGGCGTCACGTCCTGTCAAAATTGAACCTGTAAGTAACACCTGATCACCTGCGCGCAGGCCTCGTGCTGTCTGCTCATCAAGGGGTAGGGTTATGCGTTTTTGTGTGTTCATGGGCTTGTCCTTTCCTGGGGGGTGCCTGCGCCCCGTGTGGTTATAGTGACGGTAATGGCATACAAAGGGTGGGGAAATAGGCAAATGGGCAAAACCCACAGCCAAATACGGTGCAGGTTACAACACGGCGTGGGCATGGCGCGCGGCATGGCAACATAAATTTACCGCCACCGGCATACCTGCAATGTGGGTGGGCGCCCACTCAATATTTACCCCAAGGGCGGTGGTAAGTCCGCCAAGGCCTGCAGGGCCTATGCCAAGTTTATTTATGGCAATAAGTAGCTTTTCCTCCAGCAGGGCGTAGTTCATGTCGGGGTGGTGGCTGTCTATGGGGCGGGCGGTGGCTTTTTTTGCCAGCAGGGCGGCCTGCTCCATTGTGCCGCCTATGCCCACCCCCACCACAAGCGGAGGACAGGGGTTGGGGCCGGCCGCCAGCACACGCTCCAGCACATAGTTTACCACGCCTTCCTCGCCGTGGGCAGGGGTAAGCATGGCAATACCGCTCATATTCTCACTGCCAAAACCCTTAAGGGTAACGGTTATGTCAAGGCTGTCGCCCGGCACAATGCGGGTGTGTATGACGGCCGGGGTGTTGTCGGTGGTGTTTTTGCGCTCGTACAGGGGGTCGCTCACCACCGATTTACGCAGGTAACCCTCCGAGTAGGCACGGCGTACCCCCTCGTTTACGGCCTCTTCAAAATCTCCGTCGGTTATATGTAGTTCTTGTCCAAGCTCCACAAAAAATATCGCCATGCCGGTGTCCTGGCAGATGGCCAGATTTTGTGCGGCGGCTATGTGGTAGTTCTCGGCAAGGCGGGATAGCACCTCTCGGCCGGTGGGGGAGGCCTCAACCTGTGCGGCGTGACCCACGGCGGCATAGATGTCCTCCCCAATGTGAAAACTGGCCTGTAAAATTAACTCCCTAACCTTGTCGGTAATTTGTTCTGCCGTTATGTTGCGCATAAAATGCACCCCTTTTGTGTCGTTATATTTTTACCATAATAAATACCGCTGCTACAATTTGGGCTATAATAATAAGCGGTATGCCAATAACAAAGCTCATGTGACGTGTTTTGTGGCGGTATGTGTACATGCCACGCAATATACCAAGGCTTCCGCCCAAAATGGCCACCAAAAACAGTGTGCGCTCCGAGGTGCGGCGTCTGCCCTGTTTGGCCGAGGTTTTGTCATGGTCCATCAAAGAAAAGCCGATTACATTAAGAACCACTAAATATATCAGCAGGATAAGCGTCGGGGTGTCTATGGGCAAATTCACTTTTAGGCTCACTCCTTTCATGGTGGCTTATCTGTATATCTATATTTTTGCAAGGCCTATTCATCCAACTCAGCGCAGGCAATTTCATATTCTTTTTGGCAGGGCAAAACCAGCTTTTCTTTGTAAGGAAAAGACCTGTCAAACTCTGAAACCTCCTGCTGGGTAACATCCAAATCGGGAGAAAAGCAGGCAATTCCTGCCACATTATCAAAGGCGCCATCAAATAACGGTAGGGCCAAAAGACCTGTGTAATATTTTCCGTCGGCCATAGATATATTGTAGTTTTTGCCACCTACAAATCCGTATGGCCGATAATGATATGGGTACCCCAGGGTTAAAACACCTCTAAAACCCATCGATTTTGCTTTTTCAAGCGAATGGGTAATAAGCTTTCGGCCAAGGGACTGCCTGTGAAACCTCGGCGAAATAAAAACAGGCCCAAAGCTAATAGTTTTATGGAGGGCTTCGTTTGGCTGTTTGATATGTGAATGGGTGTAAAAAATTGCCCCCTCCACCAACCCATCAATCTCAATTACAAGGCACAACTCCTTTATAACATCGGGGCTATTTCTCAATTTGTGGACTACACAGTGCTCATGAGCGCCGGGGAAGTAAAGGTTCCAAAAGGCCTCTCTTGCCACCTCTTCCACCCGCCTAAAATCCTTTTCCTGCTCGAGTCTTATAATAACACTCATTAGTACCCTCCTCAAAACTTAAAGTTGACACACTCTTGGTGGGCGGCCGGTGGACCCCATGCGGTTTTTGCACAGGGCGAGGCTATAATACAATATGGCCGTGGCCATGCCGTCACCGAGGATGTAGCTGTAATCCTTGACAGAGGTCAGGGGTGTGGGACAGAGCCCCGGGGCTTGGGTTTGGGGGCAAGGGCGGCATAATAATTTGCTTTTTGCTTGTTACACAGCCATGTTGTGTCAAAATAATAATGTGCTAATGTTTGAGTATACTCCCCATTGTAGCACCAATGGGCAAAGTTTCGCAATAGCTTTATGTATGGAGTTTGACAAATTGACTAAATTTTCACAATCTCCGCCCTGTAAATAGTATCACAAAGCGTATTTTTATGCGTTGATTTTATTGCGCATATCATCTATAATGTTATAGTGCATTAAGGTGGCAGTGTGTCACTGTGATGTTATGATAACAAACGAAAAGGAGATCGCGTTATGGCAAGAGTACACAACTTTTCCGCAGGCCCATCCCAGTTGCCCGAATCGGTTCTGAAAACAGCAGCATCAGAGCTGCTTGAATATCAAAATTCAGGACAGTCAGTTATGGAGATGAGCCACCGATCTCCCGAGTACGAGAAGATAATTGCCGACTGTGAGGCCGCACTGCGCAGAGTGCTTTCGATTCCCGACAATTACAAGGTGCTGTTTTTGCAGGGCGGTGCAAGTTTGCAGTTTAGTATGCTGGCCACAAACCTTATGACAGGCTCGGGCAAGGCCGACTACCTTGTTACAGGCATGTGGGCCAAAAAGGCCGCAGCCGAGGCCGCAAAGGTGGGCAAGGTAAATGTGGTGGCCACCAGTGCCGACAAAACATTTTCCTACATACCAAAGCTTGACCCCGCAAAGTTTGACCCCACCGCTGACTATTTCCACATCTGTCAGAACAACACAATTTACGGCACCGCCGTTAAAACCCTGCCCGATACAGGCGACGTGCCCATAATATCCGATATGTCCTCCTGCTTTATGTCCGAGCCTGTGGATGTTTCGCGCTATGGTATGATTTACGCAGGCGCTCAAAAAAACCTGGGCCCTGCAGGTGTTACGGTGGTTATAATCCGCGAGGATCTAATCGGCAAAGCCCCCGAGGGCACCCCCTCTATGATGGACTACAAAATTCACGACGAAAACGACTCGATGTTCAACACCCCACCTTGCTACCCCATTTATGTTTGCAAGCTGGTGCTGGACTGGATTGAAAACGAGATAGGCGGACTTGAGAAGATGGCCCAGCGTAACAAGACCAAGGCCGAGGCATTTTACAACTATCTGGACAATTCCAAGCTGTTTTCGGGCACAGTGGATAAGGCCGACCGTTCGCTTATGAACATTCCCTTTGTAACAGGCAACGAGGAGCTGGACAAGAAGTTTATAAAAGAGGCATCGGCCGCAGGCTTTATAAACCTAAAGGGACATCGCTCGGTGGGTGGCATGAGAGCCTCCATCTACAACGCAATGGAGCTTTCCTCGGTGCAGGCACTGATAGATTTCATGAGCGACTTTGAAAGTAAAAACGCATAAACAGATAGGAGTATACCAAAATGAAGCAGATATACACCCTAAATAAAATCTCGCCCGAGGGGCTGGATATATTCGATAAAACCAAATACATTTGCTCCGACGAGGTTGAGGCGCCCGACGCAATACTGGTGCGCTCGGCCAGTATGCACGACATGGAGCTGCCCCCCTCGCTAAAGGCTATTGCCCGTGCAGGTGCAGGGGTTAACAACATCCCCCTTGATAAGTGCACCGCCGAGGGCGTTGTTGTGTTTAACACCCCCGGCGCAAACGCAAACGCCGTTAAGGAAATGGTCATGGCAGGACTTCTTTTGTCGGCCCGCAAAATTTTCCCCTCCATGGAGTGGGCAGCCACCCTTAAGGGCAAGGGCGACGAGGTTCCCGGCCTTGTAGAGAAGGGCAAAAGCAAGTTTGCAGGCCCCGAGCTTCAGGACAAAAAGCTTGGTGTAATAGGCCTTGGTGCCATAGGCGTTATGGTGGCAAACTTTGCCCGTCATTTTGGCATGGAGGTTTACGGCTACGACCCCTACCTCTCGATTGATGCCGCCTGGGGACTTTCCAGAAGTGTACACAAGGCCGCAAGCCTTAAAGAGATCTACGAAACCTGTGACTTTATCACCCTGCATGTTCCCATGACCCACGAAACAAAGGACATGATAAACTCCCAGACCATACAGATGATGAAGCACGGTGTGCGCATACTCAACTTTGCCCGTGGCGAGCTTGTAAACACCGCCGACATCCTTGAGGCACTGGACGAAAAGACCGTTCGCTGCTATGTAACCGACTTCCCCAACGACGATCTTTTGGGGCATCCCGGAGTGTTGGCCATTCCCCACCTTGGTGCCTCCACCCCCGAGTCGGAGGACAACTGTGCACGCATGGCCGCCCAACAGCTCATAGATTACCTCGAGAATGGCAATATCCGCAACTCGGTAAACCTGCCAAATGTTGAGGCTCCCCGTGTTCCCGGCGGTGTGCGTTTTGGCATAATTAACCGCAACATCCCCTCTATGATTTCGGGCATCTCCAACATATTCTCGCAGGCCGGTGCCAACATTGAGAATTTGACCAACAAGGCACACAAGGAATACGCCTACACCCTGGTGGATGCCACCGGTGCGGTGCAAATTGACGAGCTTACCGCAAAATTGCGTGAGCTTGAGGGCGTTATCTCGGTACTGGTTTGCAGGTAGTGCAAAACTAAACACAACCCCAAAACCGCCCTGCCATTGGCAGGGCGGTTTTTTTGTGCGCCCAAAGTATGGGGAAGTGCCCCGTCTTAATAGGGCAAATTACCGAAAAATTTGAATGGTTTTGGGGTGGAATAATTAAAAAAAATCAATTTATTGCATTTTATTTCAAAAAACCACCAAAAGTAATATGCATTATTAAAAACAGTTGATTTTTTGTGCCAAATTTTGCTATAATAGAGGGTGTTAAAGGACGTGGTATCACATAACAGCATAATGTGCAAAAATGCGCAGAGGAGTAGTGTTATGGCTAACAAATCTATGGACGGCAAAGAGCAATCCTCCAAGAATTTTAACGGAAAATTCTGCGATACAATACTCCCCGGAACAGGGATTTTTTCCACCGCATTTATGCAGGATGTGGTGGGCTGTGTGGTTATGGACAACAAGCTAAAACCACTGGCCTGCAACAACAAGGCCTGCGAGCTTTTTGGCTGTGGAAGCCAAGCCGAGCTGATGGAAAATTTCAGTGCGCTAATGCCACAAAACCAACCCGACGGCAGGGATTCGGTAGCCTTTTACGAGGAGCAAATACAAAAGGCCGTACAGTATGGCAGTGCCGAGGTGGACAGCGTTGGTCAAACCCTTGACGGCACACAGGTGTCACTGCACATGACCTTTGTGGCCAGCGGTATTTTGCAAAATGACAGTGACCTTATAATTTGCTATTTGCAAAACCGTCGACATATAATCAAGGCCGACGAAGAGGTTGTCATAAAGCGAGTTACCGAGATTGTAGACGCCTTTCCACTGTGCCTAAACCTTTGGAATCATCGTGTAGAAAATATAATGTGCAACAACAAGGCTGTGGAGCTTTTTGGTCTAAAAAACAAGGATGAGTACTGCACCGAGTTTTTTAAGCTATCTCCTGAGTATCAGCCAAATGGGCGCCTTAGCGCAGAGCTTGCAGGCGAGAAGATAAAGCAGGCATTTGAGCATGGCTACTGTCAGTTTTACTGGCTACACTGCAAATTAAACGGGGAGGAAATTCCCTGCGAAATAATTCTTTCCAAGCTGCAAAGCGAGGAGATAGCCGAGGAGCTTGTGGCCGGCTTTACACGAGATTTGCGCCCCCAGCTTGCGGGCGAAAGCCGACAGGAAGAACAGCTTCAGGAATATTTTAACAACAGCATATCCAATAAAACACTACTGCGAATTTTAACCGATATGAGCGAGCAGTGGATGTATGCCTATGACCTGCGCACAGATGTAATGCGAAGCTTTGGCAAAAAAAGCAGGGAGATGGGTATACCTGCAAAATCTCAAAACTTTATCAAGGATATTATCGACGGAGGGCTTATCCACCCGGATGACACCGATGTGATGTTTGACATTGTGGCGCGCTATAAAAGGGGAGAGGACGGCGAGAATGATATACGCATAAAAGATACACATGGCGAATATCATTACTATCGAATGACCGACCAAGCGGTGCTTGGCAAGGATTCAAAGCCGATATTTATGGTGGGACGAGCCACCGACATAAATGACCAAAAATCGTTGGAGCAGCGTGCCCGCACCGACCTTTTGACCAACTGCCTAAACAAGGTTAGCGCAGAAAATGAGATAAAGCGCAGCATAGAACTTAGCGATGAAAATGCAGTGCATGCAATGCTGATAATAGATATAGATGACTTTAAGAGCATAAACGACAATTTGGGACATCATTTTGGTGATTTGGTGTTGCAGGAAATTGCTGAAAAACTAAAGGGATGTTTTAGAGCCCATGATGTGGTTGGCCGCCTTGGTGGGGATGAGTTTATAGTCTTTATTAAGAATGTAAGCGACATGAAAACCATAGAGCAAAAGGCCAAAACCATAACCGAGGTTTTTAGAAACTCCTACACAGGCAATGAAAATACATATAAAGTGTCGGGCAGTGTTGGTGTGGCCTGTTATCCCGAGGATGCCAAAACCTATGAAGAACTGTACAAGGCGGCCGATCAGGCGCTGTACATCTCAAAGCGTCAGGGCAAGGACTGCTACACATTCTACAACAAGGCACAACCCAACCCAACCCAGGCAGTTATGAAAAAAACAGCGCTTGACAACTCAAAGCGCAATACGAGCATTTTTACCGATACAGACATTGTATCTACCGTGTTTGATTTGCTGTATGAAACAAACGACCTAAGCTCCACCGTAAACATAGCCCTGCGCATTATAGGCATGAGGCTTGGGGTGGACCGATGCAGTGTATTTGAGCTAAACAATGAAGGAACCTACGATAACACATACGAGTGGTGCGCCCCCAATGTGCCCTCACGCATAGAAACCTTAAAGGATATGCCGGATAAGATGTGGGGCTCGATGTTTGCGGATGCCGATGATGACGGCATAGTGTTTAAGGATGATTTGCAGGGCCAAGAGGTAAGCGGTGTATATGAAATTATAAAAGCCAGCGGTATACACGCCTTTTTACACGCCCAAATACGCAAACACGGGGTTGTGCAGTGTGTAATTGCACTGGACGACTGCACCGGACCAAGAATTTGGAGCGACAAAGAAATATCCATTGTAAGCTATCTTGCAAAAATAGTTTCTACATTTTTGCAAAACGATAAAATATTAAAAGCAAAGAAAGGAGATGAAATTGTTTTATCACCATGGTGATAAGGGGCAAAACTACTGAAAAGTAGTGACGCAAAGCCAAGGGACTTCACCGCTGTGGCGGAAAGTCAGCCGGTTGCAAATAGTTGGTTATTTCCACAACTGATTGCAGATTAAAAGGCAAAACAGTTGAAAGACTGTGACGCAAAGCCAAGGGACTTCGCCGCTGTGGCGGAAAGTCAGCCGGTTGCAATCGTTGTAATCATCAGCTAATTGCATAAGGAGAAAAACAAATAATGTTGAGACTGAGCTATAAATATCAGGACGAGGAGCGCCTGAAGGCATACCTGCAGGGTTATAGTGTATACGAACGGCAGGAGTGCCTTGTGCGTATTGTTACATCCTCTATGGATAAAGCCACGGCAGTGCACACTGCCAAGGTTATAAAGGAGATACTGCCCAAAAGTAAAATTTTGGGTGTTACCTCGGGCGGAGCTGTAATTTTTTGCGGAGAGCAAATTGAAAACGGCACCTTTATTACAATTGAGGTGTTTGACCAGCTAAAAATAAAGGCCGCCACATTTTTTTGGGATGATAAATCCCCTGCAGAGCTTGCGGATCAGGTTTTTGATGTGTTTGGCAGTGGCGAGAAAAATCATGACAAGATGGTGCACCTCATGTTTTCGGAGGGCTACATAAAGGCCACAGAGTTTTTGGAGGAAATAAACGCCAAGACCCCAATCATAAAAATGGTGGGGGGAGTAGCCTCCCCCAGTGGTGGGGTGTTGGGCTTTGTGTTTGATGAAAACGGCGCCCATTCAAATGCTCTTATGGCTTTTTCAATCGAGGGTTCGAGCGGGCAATACTTTGTCAAAAGCTCTACCTCACATGAGGAGATAAGCACACTCTACACCGTAACAGGGGTGCAGGGTGACACCGTGACCGAGATAAACAACCTGCCGGCCAAACGCTGGATATACGATTATTTTGATATTGAAAAAGACGAAAACATGTCAATAGAGCAGTGGAGCAAGATAGCCACCGATGACTACATGCCCCACTTCCCGCTGATTTTGGACGGTGGGACAAGTGCACGATTTGGCAAGATAGACCCCGACGCGGAGGGAATAACCTTTTACTCGGCAAAGCTAAAGGAGGGCGAAAAATTCAGGATGGGGTATGTAAACCCCGCCAAGGTTATACAGCAAACCAGCGACCTGTGCGAGAGTATTCTTGACACACCGGTGGAGCAGATGTTTGTGTATTCCTGTTTGTTTCGCAAAACCTACCTAAAAAACAGCTCCAAGTGGGAGCTACTGCCCTTTAAAAAGCATGGTATTTGTGGCATGTACAACATGGGCGAAATAGGCAATAAAGATGGCAAAAATCTTTTTTATCACGGATCAAGCGTGTTTACAGGGGTGGCCGAGCGGGAGCACTACCTCCTGCCAAGCGTGAGCGAGCTTGAAAACATAGACGATATACGGGATGATAAAAGCTTTGTGGAAAAGGCGGCCGAAAAACAGCGCCAGGCTCTGCGCCGCCAAAACGCCCATCGTCTACTTGATAAGTTGCAGGCATATGAAGCCGACTACAATGAAACTCATTGGATAGATAAAGAATTTGGCATACCCAACCTGCACCGATACGAGGCCGACAATCAAACCGAAAAGTTTGACAAACTTTGCATGGTGGAGGTGCAGTCGGCCGATACCACAATAGCCTTTAGTGGCCAGGATGCCTACTACGAATCGGTGCGGGATGTGCTTTCGGGCACCGCCAAGGTAATAGAGGGGTTTGGGCTTGGGGTTTCACTGCCCATATATGCACTAAACTACAAAACCCTGCTGGTGCCGGCCGGACAAAATGTCTCGGAGGAGATGTTTATTGAGTACTGCAAAAAAATGAGCGAGGCCTACTCAAGCGTTACCTCCTCCACCGGAATAAGCGGTGTGGCCAGATTTGTGGTGGTGCTCAATCAGGACGATATGGTGGAGATCGGTCTTAATGCTCTGCTTGCCCACAAAAGCTCTCCGGATAACCTGATAGTGTGCGACAAGGACACAAATGTGATGGCCGCCATGGAGGAAATAAAGGCCTTAGAGCTTGTAAAAACCGCCATAGCAAAAAAACAAATTGTTCCGCATTATCAGGGCATATACAACAACGCTACCGGTAAAATTGATAAGTACGAAGCCCTGATGCGCATTGTGGATGAGCAGGGCAAGGTGTATTCCCCCTTTGTATTTTTGGGGGTGGCACAGACCTATAAATTTTACAACAAGCTCAGCCAACTGATGATAGAACGCTCGCTTAATGAATTTTCGGGCCGCATCGAGGCGCTGTCCATAAACGTATCACTTTTTGACATTGTGTCCTCAAGTTTTAGAACCTGGATGGTGCGCCGCCTTGAAAAATACCCACACCCACAAAATATTATTGTGGAGTTTACCGAGACCCACGACCTTAAAAACCTTGATGTTATATTTGAGTTTGTAAGTAAAATCAGGGCACTTGGGGTAAAGGTGGCGGTAGATGACTTTGGTTCGGGTTACTCGACCTTTGCCACAATAGTAGCGCTAAAACCCGACTATATAAAGATAGACGGAAGTATTATTAGCGGCCTTGTAGGCAATGAGAACAACAGGGTAATACTTGACACCATTGTATACCTTGCACGGCGCATGGGCACCCAAACGGTGGCCGAGTTTGTGGAAACAGGGGAGATACAAAAAATCATCACCGAAAGCGGTGGCGACTTTTCGCAGGGGTATCACTTCTCAAAGCCAAGGCCTATTGAGCGGCTTTTGTAAACCCTGCACAGCCACCACCCAAAAACGCACGAATACATAGCATCAAAACAGCGAAATATACGGACTGATTTCATCCGAATATTTCGCTGTTTTTTTATATGCTTTGGAAATTGAGAGGGCTATTTTGGGGGGCTGGCTTCACGAAGCATGGTGGCTATTACCTCGGCCGAGAGTTCATCCACCTTGCCAAAGTCGGTGGCGGTCATGTAGTAACCCTCCAAAAGGTCATGAGCCTGTTTGGCCTCGGCCATAAGACGGGCGGCCTGGTCCAACATTTGGCCTGCGGCACGGGTGTTAAAGGAAACACGTTTGCGCCGCAGTTTTAGGCTGTCGATGTCACAAAAACGGCGGGCATGTATTGTGCGCAGCGGGGTGAGCTGTGGGCGGTGGAAACGGTTGACCGTCATTATGCCCACCCCGGCCTCGGGAATAAACAGATGGTCCACCTTGTCAAATGGGGCAAGGGGGCAATAACAGCTTACAACCTCAAATCCAAGTTTTAAGGCCTGCGCCCTTATGGCCGACAACAGCAGCCGAGAGGCCGCACCGTAGTCGTCGTCCACAAAGTATATGCGCTGTGCAAGGGCGGTGGCGGTCTGCTCAAACAGCCAGATGCCCTTATCGGTTACTGCCGAGAGAAATCTTGCCTTGTCACGCGGGTCAAACTTTGCAGGCTTGCCAAGCTCGCGCTGGACAAAGGAGGCGGCATAACGGGAGATTTTGGCCGTGTCGGTTACCTCAAGGGCTATGCGGTAGGTGTCGCCAAGCAGTGAGCCTGCCGCCGTAAGAAATCTCATGCAGTGCTCGTGCATACCGCTAATTCGACGTGAGAGAGGAATTATCTCGTCACGTTTTTCAAACAGTTTTTGGTCATCCCAACAAGAAAAAACAGGCACAATGCGCTCATATGCCCCGGGGAATTTTGGCTCGATGGCGTGGGGTGGGGTGCCGTCGGCAATCGAAAGTTTGAATTTTGGGAATATCACCCCGTCCACGCTGTTTACATCGGATGAGCAGTGTATAAGCTCGGCCGCATCATCCAGTGGGGCAATGGCCTCGGCCACCCTGCGCATCAAGGTGGATTTGCCACTGCCCGGCCCCCCTTTAATTATGTAACTGCGCCAACCTTGATCGGGATTACCAAGTTGGTCAAAGCGTGAAACAAACCCCTGTGGGGTGTTTGCACCCAAAAAATAATGCAAAATCGGCCTATTGGTAGGCATGATCGCTCCTCCTTTTCGTAGATGTGTTCTACTTTCATGGTATTCCAAAAGGGTGGATTGTGCTACCAAATTGACCAAAAAAGGTAATATAACACGGGGTTTATGGCCACACGCAATTTGCAAAGATGTTTTTGGGCGGTGCATAATAAATATCATAAAATTTGTGTGGGGGAGTGATAAAAATGATAAGCCGCCGCCCTCATTTAAGGGCCGCACAAAGGCTAATGTTAACATAGCCCAAAATTTGGCTAAAAAGCATGTTGCAACAAAGGCCAATGGGCGGTATAATACTACAAAGGAAATTGCGCAAGGTCGCCATATGTGTGACCTGCGAGGAGTCCGACTATACTTTGTGCCGACTGGATGCGGCGGATTGGAGCGTTTACATGGAGCAAAAAATTTATCTTACCTTGCAAACGGGACAGGTGTTTGAGGGCAAGGCCTTTGGAGCTGACATAGAAACCACAGGCGAGCTTGTGTTTGCCACTGCAATGACAGGATACCTTGAAACATTGACCGACCCAAGCTATTTTGGACAAATAGTTTTGCAGACATTTCCTCTTATAGGAAATTACGGTGTTATTCCCTCCGATTTTGAGAGTTCGAAGGTTCATTTAAAAGCCTATATAGTAAAAAACTGGTGTCAGGAGCCTTCCAATTTTCGCTGTGAGGGAGATCTTGACACCTTTTTAAAAGAGCAGGGCATCCCAGGTATGTTTGGCATAGACACCCGAGCCATCACCAAGATAGTGCGTGAGCACGGTGTTATGAATGCCAGATTGTCCAAAGAGCCACTGAGCCAAAAAGAGGTGGACGAGCTTTCGGGCTACCGTGTGGAAAAGGCGGTGGCCACCATGAGCTGCAAACAACGCACAGACCTGCCTGCCATTCCCCCTGAGTCGCAGAAATACCGTGTGGTGCTGTGGGACTTTGGTGCCAAGGGCAATATTCCGCGCGAGCTGCAAAAACGCGGATGTGAGGTGCTGGTACTGCCCTACAACACCACCGCCGACGACATAAAAGACCTAAACCCCGACGGCATAATGCTGTCAAACGGCCCGGGCGACCCGGCCGAAAATGTGGGGGTAATAAAGGAACTTACCGAGCTGTGTAGAGCCAAGATACCCACATTTGGCATCTGCCTTGGGCATCAGTTGTTGGCGCTTTCGCAGGGGGCCAAAACAGAAAAGCTAAAGTATGGCCACCGTGGGGCAAACCAGCCTGCCCGCGAAGTGCCGGGCGAGCGGGTGTATATAACCAGCCAGAACCACGGCTATGCCGTTGTGGCCGACACCCTGCCCCCCAATGCCCGCGAGAGCTTTTGCAATGCAAACGACGGCACAAACGAAGGGGTGAGCTATACCGACATGCCGGCCTTTTCGGTGCAGTTTCATCCCGAGGCCTGCGGCGGCCCACTTGATACAGGATTTTTGTTTGACCGCTTTATACAAAGCATGAACGATAACGCCCGCTAAGGCAGGCCGCAAACCACTTTTTTAGGAGGAAAAATATATGCCACTGCGCAAGGATATAAAAAAAGTACTTGTCATAGGGTCGGGGCCTATTGTTATTGGGCAGGCCGCCGAGTTTGACTATGCAGGAACACAGGCCTGTCGGGCACTAAAAGAGGACGGGCTTGAGGTGGTGTTGGTAAACTCCAACCCTGCCACCATAATGACCGACAAAAACATGGCCGACAAAATTTACATCGAGCCACTTACAATAGCCACCATTAAGCGTATTATCGAGAAAGAAAAACCTGACAGCCTGCTCTCCACCCTTGGTGGACAGACAGGACTTACCCTTTCCATGCAGCTTGCAAAGGAGGGCTTCCTTGATAAGATGGGGGTGAAACTGCTCGGTGCACGCCCCGAAACCATCGACAAGGCCGAGGATCGCCAGCTTTTCAAGGACACCATGATTGAGATTGGACAGCCTGTTATACCCTCGACCGTTGTTACCGATGTTGAGGCGGCGGTGGAGTTTTCGGGGGAGATAGGTTATCCGCTGATAATACGTCCTGCCTTTACACTGGGTGGCAGTGGCGGCGGAATTGTGTACAATGAGGAGGAACTGCGCAAGATTACAAGCCGAGGGCTGGAGCTTTCCCCCATTACACAGGTGCTGGTAGAGCGCTGCATCTCGGGTTGGAAGGAGATAGAGTTTGAGGTAATGCGCGATGGCGCAGGCAATGTAATTACGGTTTGTTCCATGGAAAACTTTGACCCCGTGGGTGTGCATACAGGGGACAGCATAGTAATAGCCCCTGCAGTAACCCTTGCCGACCGCGAGTACCAAATGATGCGCACCGCCGCACTGGACATAATTCAGGCCCTTGGGGTGGAGGGTGGCTGTAACTGCCAGTTCGCCCTAAATCCCGATAGCTTTGAGTATGCCGTAATTGAGGTAAACCCCCGTGTTTCC
>CAYJGQ010000003.1:0-20184 GCA_964369885.1 uncultured Oscillospiraceae bacterium | reverse complement strand
GCCATAGGCTACAACCTGTACGAGATTAAAAACGCTGTAACCGGCACCACCTTTGCCTGCTTTGAGCCGGCGCTTGACTACGTGGTGGTTAAGTTCCCAAAATGGCCTTTTGATAAATTTGTATACGCCAAGCGCACCCTGGGCACCCAGATGAAGGCCACGGGTGAGGTTATGGCCATTGGTGCCACCTTTGAGGAGGCCATCATGAAGGCGGTGCGAGGTGCCGAAATTGGCCTTGCAAGCCTTACAAACAAGGCCATGGTGGCGCTAAGTGACACCGAGATAAAGGAGCGCCTACATGACTGCACCGACCTGCGCATGTTTGTGGTCTACGAGGCCATTAAGCGTGGGGTATCCCTTGAGGAAATTCACAGCATCACCACAATTGATCTGTGGTTCCTGCATAAACTGCGCAATATATCCGACATGGAAAAACTCCTGCAAAGCGCACCTGCCCTTGGGGAGGAGCTTTACCTTGAGGCCAAGCGCATGGGCTTCCCCGATGGGGTTATAAAGAGCCTGTCGGGCAAGGAGATTGCAAACCCACGCCGAGCAGGGTACAAGATGGTTGACACCTGCGCCGGCGAGTTTGCGGCCGAAACCCCTTATTTCTACTCCTGTTTTGAGGAGGAAAACGAGGCCGAGGAATTCCTTGCAAAAAACAGCGACCCCGAGAAAAAGCGTGTAATAGTATTTGGCTCGGGCCCAATACGCATAGGGCAGGGCATAGAGTTTGACTATGCCTCGGTGCACTGTGTGTGGAGCCTTAAAAATGCGGGGTATGAGGTTGTTATTGTAAACAACAACCCCGAAACGGTATCGACCGACTTTGACACCGCCGACCGCCTGTACTTTGACCCTCTGACCGTGGAGGACGTTATGAGCATTATTGCCACCGAGAAGCCCTATGGTGTTGTTGTGGCCTTTGGTGGCCAGACCGCCATAAAGCTGACCAACGCCATGAGCGATGCAGGTGTGCGTATACTGGGCACGGCGGCCGACAGCATAGACGCCGCCGAGGATAGGGAGCGTTTTGAGGCACTGCTTGAGGAGCTGGACATCAAGCGTCCGCAGGGTTACACCGTCATGTCGGCCGACGAGGCCCTGACCGTGGCCGCCCGCATTGGCTACCCTGTGCTACTGCGCCCCTCCTATGTGTTGGGCGGCCAGAATATGATCATAGCCTTTGGCGACGACGACATCCGTGAATACATGGATATAATTCTGGCGCAGAATATAGAAAATCCCGTGCTAATTGACAAATACCTCATGGGCACCGAGCTTGAGGTGGATGCCATATGCGACGGCGAGGATATACTCATCCCCGGCATTATGGAGCATATAGAACGCTCGGGTATACATTCGGGTGACTCAATAGCGGTCTACCCTGCATGGAATGTGCTGGACTCCATGGCCGAGCGCATAATTGAGTGTTCCCGTCAGTTGGCGCTTTCGCTCCATACAAAGGGGCTAATCAACATACAGTACCTCATCTACAATGAGGATTTGTATGTAATTGAGGTAAACCCACGCTCCTCACGCACAATACCCTACATCAGCAAGGTAACAGGCGTGCCCATGGTGGACCTTGCCACCCGTGCTATGTTGGGCGAAAAACTAAGCAGTATGGGTTACGGCACAGGCCTTTACCCACCCTCGCCCTATATGGCGGTAAAGGTGCCGGTGTTCTCCTTTGAAAAACTGCTAAATGTTGACACCCACCTGGGCCCCGAGATGAAGTCGACCGGTGAGGTGCTGGGCATTGCCCAAAACCTTGAGGAGGCGCTGTACAAGGGACTTGTGGCGGCCGGCTACAAGCTTAAAAAACGTGGCGGTATATTCATAACGGTGCGCGACAGTGATAAAACCGAGGTGGCCGACACCGCACGCCGTTTTTATGAGATGGGCTTTACGCTGTATTCCACCAAGGGCACCGCAAAGGTGCTAAGCGAGGCCAACCTGCCTGTAATCTCCGTGGATAAAATTCACGAGTCGGACAACAATACAATTGCCCTAATTGAGGGTGGCAAGATTGACTATGTTATTTCAACCTCGGCCAAGGGCAGAATACCCACCCGTGACAGCGTTAAAATACGCCGCAAAACGGTTGAAAAGGGTATACCCTGTCTGACCTCGATAGATACCGCCAACGCCGTGGCCGACTGCCTAAAGAGCCGCTATTCCGAGGGCTCGACCGAGCTTGTTGACATAGCAAACATGCGCACCGAAAAGGTGAGCTACCGCTTTACAAAGATGTCGGGTACAGGCAATGATTATCTCTACTTTAACTGTTTTGATCAGGATATACAAAATCCCGAGGGGCTGGCCGTGCGCCTTTCGGACAGGCATAAGGGCATAGGGGCCGATGGTGTTATATTGATACTGCCCTCGACCCGTGCCGATGCCGCCATGCGTGTGTTTAACAGTGATGGCAGTGAGGGAAAGATGGGTGGCAACGCAATACGCTGTGTGGCAAAGTACCTGTATGACAACGGCATTGTTAAGAAAACCCGCATGGATATTGAAACGGCCAGTGGCATACGCCAGCTTAAGCTTTATCTGTATCATGGCGAGGTACGCTCGGTGCGTGTGAATATGGGCAAGGCCGAGCTTCGTCCCGACCGCATACCCGTAAACCTGACCGATGATAAGATTGTAGACGTACCTGTAAATATTGGCGAGCGTGAGTGGAACATCACCTGCGTGTCGATGGGCAATCCCCACTGTGTAATTTTCCCGGGAAATGCGCTGGATATTGACCTTGACACCATAGGCAAGGAGTTTGAAAACTCGTCAATATTCCCCGAACGTGTAAACACCGAGTTTGTGCGGGTTATCGACCGCAATACCCTGCAGGTGCGTGTGTGGGAGCGTGGCAACGGCGAAACCTGGAGCTGTGGCACCTGTGCCTGCGCCGCCGTGGTGGCCGCTGTGGAAAACGGCTACTGCAAGAAGGGCGAAAAGGTGACGGTGAAACTGCGAGGCGGCGACCTTGTTATAACCTACACCGACGACGCCGTATACATGACCGGCAATGCCGAAAAGATTTATGATGGCGAAATAACGGTTTAACAAAAAAATGTAGCGCACAGCGCCCCCGCCAAAAGCTTGGCGGGGGCGCTGTTGTACTATATAAGGCTATCTTATCTCTCAGACTCGGGTACGTTTTCGTAGTTGTCGTCGATGGTTTCGTCCTTGGCCTCAATGGGCTGCCAGGTCTTGCGGCTCTTGCGGTCGGAGCGCTTGTAAAGCACAGGCACCACCACAAGGGTAAGCAGGGTGGACACTATAAGACCGCCCATAATAACCACAGCCATGGACTGAAGCATCTGGCCGCCACTGCCTATGCCAAGCGACAACGGGAACTGCCCAAGCACGGTGGTCAGGGTGGTCATAAGGATGGGGCGCAGGCGCAGACGACCTGCCTGCTCAAGAGCCTCGTCCAAAGACATCCCTTGGTTTCGTAGCTGGCCAACGCAGTCTATAAGCACGATGGCGTTGTTAACAACAATACCGACAAGCACTATAAGACCGATAATTGAAATGATGTTAAGTGTGGTGCCGGTAATAAACAGTCCAAGCAATGCGCCAATGGCGGCCAAGGGCACAGCCGACATAACAACAAGCGGGAAGCGCAGTGACTCAAACTGGCAGGCCATAACCATGAATACCAACAGCACCGACAACAGGCCGGCCGTGGCAAGGCTTGTAAATTCGCTGGTCATGGAGTTTACGGCGTCCTCGTTGGTTGAGAAACTTACCCCGGCAGGTAGCTGAACCTCCTGCATGAGGGTGTTTACATCACGCACTACAAAGCCGTAGTCGCGCCCAACAATCTGACCGCTTACCGACACAATTCGGTTGCCGTCCGAGCGTGTTACCGTGGAGGGGCCGGCATCCATAACAATCTCGGCCACCTCTACCAGTGGCACAGAACTGCCCTGAGGGGTGTCAATGCTCATGGAGCGCAGATCGCTTACGGTCTGGTAGCGATCCTCGGGGTACTGTATGCGTACATCAATTTCCTCGCCTGCGCTGGTGATGGTGGCGGCCGACACCCCCGACACCTTCTGGTTTACCGCCGAGGTTATCATAACAGGGGTAAGCCCGTAGGAGGAGGCCTTGACCATGTCGATCTCAAGCCTTGCCTCGGGTCGGCCGGCGCTAAGGTCGGAGGATACCGAGGCAATACCCTCGATCTTGGACATTTCCTCCATTAGCATGTCAACGCTCTGCTCAAGGGCAAGGTCGTCGGTGGATTCGATGTTTATAACAGCATCACTGCTGCCTACACCCATCATGGAGGAGCTGGTTTCGGTTACGGTAATCTTACAGCCGGGTATGCCCTGAAGGGCATCACGCGCCATGGTGGCCGCTTCCTCGGTGGTTATGCTGCGGTCGTCGGTAAGCTGAACCGCAACACTGGCGCTAACACCGCTACTACCCATGCTCATCATGGTCATGCCTGTTCCGCCGGCACTGCCGGTGGCGGTATAACTCTCAACATCGGGTATGGTGCTCACAACCTCCTCGGCCAAAAGCAGGTACTGGTCCACGGCCTCAATTTGCAGGCCTTCCTCAAGCTCAATATCAATGCTAAACTGTCCCTCGTCTATGGTGGCCATAAGCTCCATGCCAATAAAGGGGGTCAGCGCAAGGCTAAATACCAGGGCCGCAATGGAGAGCGCCAAAACGCTTTTGGTGTGGGCAAGTGCCCAGCGCAGCATACGGGTATAAACCGCTGTGATTTTCTCCATAAAGCGGTCGGCCGCCGTTACCGACTTGTTAGGCTTGGGACGAAGCCTTACAAAAAGGCAGGGCACAAGGGTAAGGGCCGAAATAAGCGAGGCCAAAAGCGCAAAGGCTATGGTAAGGCCGGCCTGGCTCATAAGCTCGGAGGACATGCCCCCTATAAATACTATGGGTAGGAAAACCACCACGGTGGTAAGGGTGGAGGCCACAACGGCACCGGCCACCACCTTTGCGCCGGTTTCGGCGGCGGGGACGTACTTCATGCCGTCGTTGCGGCAGCGGAACATGCTTTCCAGCACAACAATGGCGTTATCCACCATCATACCAACGCCCACAACAAGGCCACCCATAGACACCATGTTTATGGATATGTCGGCAAAGTAGATCATAACAAAGGTTACAATTACCGAGATGGGTATGGAAAGGCTTATTATGAGGGCGGCCTTCCAGTCGCTTAGGAAGAACCACAGAATCAGCACGGCCAATGCCGCACCAAGAAGCAGGGAGTAGAGTACATTTAGCAGGGCATCCAAAATAAGCTCGCCCTGATCCATTACAACCCCAATTTGGAAGTTGTAGCCATCGGCATTTAGCTCCTCGACCACATCAAGCACGGCGGCCGACACGGTTAGGGTGTTGGCATCCTGCTGTTGGCTGATAGAAATACCAATGTCGCTTTGGCCGTTAATACGGCTTACTGTGGAGGACTCCTGAGGAGCCTGTGAAATGTCGGCCACATCAGAAAGATGAATTATATCCCCCGAGCGCAGTTGTATGGGGATTTCTTCTATGTCCTGCACCGAGGTAAGCTGGTTTTCGCTTCGCAGGAAAAGGGATTTTTCGCCCGATTCAAGGTAGCCTGCCGGCAGGTTGAGGTCGGCGCCACTTATAGCCGAGGAAATACTCGACATGGTAAGTCCGTACTGGGCCATGGCATTGTCATCTATCTCTATGACAATGTTGTAACGTGTACCGCCACTTACGTCCACCGAGGCAACACCCTCAATGCGCTCAAGCTTTGGCACCACCACATCCTCAACAATCGAGAGGGTTTCGTCAATGGCGTCGCTTGTTACCGAAAGGGTGACAACAGGGGCCTGATCCATGTTCATTTTTATAAGCATGGGGTCGCTTACATCTTCGGGCAAAAATCCGGTAATAAGCTCAAGGCGGTCACGCACTTCGGCGCTGGCCTCGGTCATGTCTGTGTCAAAGTCGTACTGCAAAAGTATAATCGAGCTACCCTCACTTGAGGTTGAGGTAAAACTTTGCACACCGCTAAGGCTTGAAAGTGTGGATTCAAGTGGCTGGGTTACAAGGCTGTCCACCTCGGAGGGGCCTGCACCGCTGTAACTTGTAGAAATTATCAGCATGGGCATGTTCATGTCGGGGATAAGGGTCATGGGGGTGTTTAGCACCGACACAGCGCCAAACACAAGTATGGCCATTACCGCCATTAGCACCGCAACAGGGCGGCGTATGGATTGTTTAATAAGTGTTCCCACGCATTAACCTCCCTGCTCGTCCGACAACTCAACACCGTCGGTCAGGTTGGGGTGCCAGGTTGTAATCACCCTATCAGAAGCCGAAAGGCCGTCCAAAATCTCGTAGTACTGCTCGTCGGTAATGCCAAGGGTTATAAACACCTTTTTGGCAAAACCGCCATCGTTAATATAAACATAGGGGTTACCGGACTCAAACCTTACACAGTCCACGGGGACGGCCAGGGCGTTTTGGGCGCGCTCGGTGGTAAGGGTTACAGTGGCCGAGGTGCCCGAAAGCCAGGTGCCGCCGGGGTTTACGGTTTGTGCCTTTACATTAAACACACCGCTGCCCTGCTGCACCATATGGGTTATCTCGGAAATTGTGCCGGGAGAGGTTTGGTCGGCGGCCGACACGGCAATGTCACTACCGGTTAGTACATCGGTGTAGTAGGCCACAGGCACGCCAAAGGAGAGCTCCATGCTGGAGGGGGAGCCAATAACAGCTACGGCCGAGTTCATGGCAGGGGCATTGCCCAGCGACACACTAAGTGACAGCACAACACCATCAATGGGTGCGGTCACGGTGGCATTGCCAAGCTGATCCAGAGCCGACTGATAGTTTATTTGGGCTTGGTTGAGCTGTATTTCGGCCAGATCTTCCTGTATTTCACGGGCCTCGCCCGATACCGATTCATAGGCAATTTTGGCCGAGTCGTAGCCACGCTCGCTACTGTCAAGCACGGCGTTTGCCTGGGTAAGGCTGCCCTGATAGGAGGTCTTGGAGGCCACCGAGGCATCATAAATGGTCTGAAGGCCCTTTAGCTTGTCGTAGGTGGCCTGTGCGGCGGCAATGTCGGCATCCACACCGCTTGTGATGGCATCCTGCAAATCCTTTTGTGCAAGGGCAATTGCCTGGGCGGAGGTGGTGCCTGCGCCGTAAAGATTTACGGCCTCATTTTCAAGATTTGTCTTGGCGGCCTGAATTTGCAAATCCATGGCCTCAAGGTGATCGTCGCTGTTGTTTACAAGATCCTCGTAGGCATCTTCTGCATCGTCGTAGCTATCTCGGGCGTTATCATAGGCGATATAGGCCGAGTTTTCATTTTTTGGCAGGGTAATGCCGGTGGTCATCTCGTAATTAAGCTGGGCGGCCAAAAGCGCAAGCTCGGAAAGCGCCATTTGGTTGTCAAGATCCTCGGTGCTCATGGTAAACAGCACCTGTCCCGCCGTAACACTGTCGCCCGGCTTTACGGCTATGTTTGATACTTCGGCACTCATTTTTGGCATTACATTTACGCTGTCGGCCGCCGATAGGGTGCCAACAAAATCCATGGTGTTTTCAATATCCATCGTTTCGGGTCGTGCGGTTACAACCTCTATGGCATTAGACTCCTCCTGGGCAGGCACCATGGTTTGGGCCGCACGAAGCAGTATGACTGCGGCCACTGCCACCAGGGCCAGCACCACCACAACAATAGTAATTACAATCTTCTTTGCTCGCATTAAATTAACTCCTTGTCCGCCGAACACCTTCGGCTGTATATGTTTACCTACATAATTACCCTATTCCTTTATAGCGCCAACCGGCTTAAAATACGCGGTGGCCTCATCAAGACTATGCTCGGACGGATTGTCAATATACTCCGACATTGCAATTAGGTGAAGCCCAATAGTTCGCAGCAGCTCACTATTTAGCGAGTAGTAGTGGCGCACGCCCTCATGGCGACATTTGGTAATGGTACAAGTGCACAAAATTTTAAGATGATGTGACAGTGTGGGCTGGGTCACATTCATTTTGTGTTCAAGCTCAAGAACGGTTTTTTCGCCACTCATGAGCAAATCAACTATCTTTAATCGGTTGATGTCGCCCAAAGCCTTCATAAGGGGAAGGCGTATATCCTGCATATAATTTACCTCCATACTACTTTAGTATACTGATACATTATAGTGCTATACATAGACAAATGTCAATGTACAATGTGTCACCTAACTGTGAACGAGTTGTAAACAAGGGGTACGGGTGGCTGATAAAAATTGCCGCACAAAAGCAGTGGGGGCAAGGTGTGGCAATGTTGCCAAAAGCAGGGGGGTGGTATATAATGGTGAATATAAAGGATTGTCCCACACACAGGGGATGAAAAGGAGTGTATTTATGTTTGGACTTGGACGATTTGGCATAGGGGAACTTATAGTAATACTTTTAATAATACTTGTGGTGTTTGGGCCTAAAAAACTGCCCGAGCTTGGCAAATCGCTTGGTAATGCCATACGCCAGTTTAGGGGTGCGGCCACCGACGTGGAAAAGGCTGTACAGGTGGAGGACGAAAAGCCCCCCGCCGATAAGGACTAAGCAATGGCCGAGAAAACAAAAAGTGTACTGGCACACCTAACCGAGCTTAGGCGACGATTGATATGGATTGTAGCCGGCAATATTTTGGCGGTGGCGGTTTGCTCGGTGGTGGTGCAGGATATTTTACGAATAATTTTAGAGCTTGGTGAGGGGTTTAACCTTGTGTATCTTTCCCCCTCGGAGCTGCTTACGGTGTATATACAGGTGGCGCTTTTGGGTGGCATAGCGCTTATGCTGCCCTACACCCTTTTTCAGGTATGGCTTTTTGTGTCGGGGGGGCTGTACAAAAAGGAAAAACTCTCGGTGGCGCTAAGCCTAATTTTTGCACTTATATTTTTTTTGGTGGGAGCATATTTTGCATATGAGGTGGTACTGCCAATAACCCTTGAATTTTTTGTAAGGGTGGCAATTGACGGGGTGCAGTCCATGATATCGGTGGCCGAGTTTTTGGCATTTTGCCTTACACTTGTGGCGGCCTTTGGGCTATTGTTTGAACTGCCTGTTATGGTGGGACTGCTCTCGGCCCTTGGGGTGCTTCGTCCCGAGTTTTTACGAAAACACCAACCCACCATAATAGTAGCTATATTTATAATAGCCGCCCTAATAACACCGCCCGACGTGGTGTCGCAGTTATTGCTGGGGCTTCCCATGGTGGCACTACTGCAACTCAGCGTGGGCATATGCATACTCATAACACGGGGCAGAGATAAACGCATAAAGGCGCAACAAACATAAAAGGGGATACAGCCTTGAAGATTATCGACAGCCATATACATCTATCAGACCGCCCATATTTTAACGCAGATGCCCAAAACAGTGGTGATCAAAACAATCTTCCATATGTGCTGGATATGCTAAAGAAAAACGGCATTGTGGGCGGTGTTGTTATGGGCTCGGCCGAGAGCTGTTTTGATGGCATTGAGGGTGCGGTGATGAACCTTGGGGGGATATTCCCCGACCACACGGCACCTCCGCCGCTGTTTAGCTGTGTTGGCATAAACCCCGAGGACCTAAAAACCGACCCACAAAGGGCGGTGGACTGCTATGCAAAGGCGGCCGAGTTACCACGGGTGGTGGGCTTTAAGCTCTACCCGGGGTATCAGCCCATATACCCCCACGACCCTGCATTTTACCCCCTGTTTGACCTTGCCGCACAGCTGGATTTGCCGGTGGTTATACACACGGGTGACACGGCAGGTGGGCACGGCATGTTAAGGTATGCACACCCCCTTGAGGTGGATGTGGCGGCCACAAGGTTTCCTGCCACAAGGTTTGTAATTGCCCACTTTGGCAACCCTTGGCTTGCCGATGCCATGGAGGTGGCCCGCAAAAACCCCGGTGTGTATATAGATGTGTCGGGTCTTGCGGTGGGGCAGTTTAAGCTGTGCGAGTTTTGGCAGCAGTACAGCGACTTTTTTAAGTATGCGCGCATGTGGATGCGCTCGCTTGGGGACTTTGGCAAACTGATGTACGGCTCGGATTGGCCGTTGGTGCACATGGAGGATTATATATCACTTATGATGCGTGTTGTTCCGTCACAGCACCACAGTGCAGTGTTTTATGACAATGCCCTTGGGGTGTTTTCACGCATGAAACAAATGCTGTAATCATAAAACTGCGCAGAGCCTCTACATGCAAAGGTATGCCTGAATAAACAAACAGCCTGTCTTTATCACACTAAGATAAAGGCAGGCTGTATTTTTTTGAAGGATAGACAACGGCCATGGCGCTATTCGCCCAAAACCTTGTCCGCCATATCAAATCTTTCAAGAGCCTCAATATACTGCGCCACAACCACATAGTTTTGCAGGTCATTTTGGTCAAGCCCCCTGATGGCATTAAGCTCATCGTGTAGCATTGTACTGCCCTCGGCGGTGTAAAAGCCGCTGCAAATATCAATGCCCACAAAAATACGGGTGATCTTGCCACCCCAAATCTCGGGATTATCGGCGTTTTGGGGCAGGAAAAACTTTTGGCCGTCCCCTGCATTTTCAAGGTAAAAGGCGCGTGGGTCGGGCAGGGTGTTGGGGGGTAGCTTTTCACGGTAAAATTCGTTAAGCATAATATTATCACGCACTATATCAAGGGCGTCCTGCTCTGTAATTTCTGTAAGCACATATTTTCCGGTGAGGTAATTTAGCAGGTCGGCACCGCTTATTCGGTTTGGCTTTAGGCGGTCTTTGTAGCTGTCATAGGTAGCCTTCCACTCTTTAAGTGTAGCGGCGGTTGGCATCTTTGTTATCATGCTAATTGCCTCCATTTGGTTGATTGATGGGCGGTGATTATACAGACGGCCTTTGCCACCACCGTGGCTTATCCTTGCTCCTTTTTTTCCAGATGACGGTAGATAAAAAATGAGCCGACCGAAAGAAGTACCGTAACCCCAAGTGAGATGAAAAAGGCGGGGGAGGTGGGGTCGCTGGCCGATTCGCCCAAAATGGTGGCGGCCAACAAACTTGGCAACATACCGCATAGCGAGCCTACCAAAAAGGGGAAAAGCCGCATCGAGATACCGCCCAGCAGTATGCTTACAATATCCATGGGAAGGATGCCTACAACACGGGTAAAAAATGCCGAGAAAAATGCGTTTTTGCGAAGCAAGGCAAATAGGGTTTTGGCCTTGGGGTAGCGTGTGGTTAGCTCGTTGTGGGGGATGGGTAGAAAACACCCCATCAAATAGCCCACCATAAGCCCCACCGAGGTGCCCGCAAGGTTTACGAGTATGGCGGTGGGCAGTGGGAAAATTAGCCCACCAACAATGTGCAGTAGGGTTAGTGGAAAAACAATGGCCAGCGATTTTAAGAGGTAAAAACCCAGAAGTATAAGAGCGGCCAGCCAGAGGTTTTGGGGTAGGAACTCCAAAAGTTCAAGTGGGGACATGTCACGGTAGCGCCACATAAGGGCAATGGCCGAGCCCATGAGTGCCAAGATGGCAAAAAGCTGTATGGTGTGACGTGGGGAGAGCCGCATGGTGACACCTCCTTTTGTTTTTGTTGCAGTGGTGCTGTAAGCAGGCCTATAAAGATGGGATGGTTTGGCAAAACGTGTTTACCAAGCCTTAAAATTTGGGGTTACATGCCATCAAAGAGCGACATCTGCCCCGACGAGCTATCAAAATCCTGCACGAAGGAGAAGATCTCCCTCTCGCCGTACAGGAGGCTGTTTTCTTTGCAAAAACTGCGTACCATGGCCGTCAATTTGCGGCTGTTAGGGCTTGCAAGGCCGTAGGAAGCGCCATACTTTAGCATATACTTGCGCACAAGGTCGGGGAAATGGTGCTTGAGAGCCTTGTAGTAATACTCCCTGTTGCCGTAGCGCAGGGTCATGCCCATGCCAAAACTCAAAATACCCCTAACCCCTGCCTCTTTGCAGTAGGACAGTATGCCTGCAATGTTTTCGGGGGTGTCGTTTATAAATGGCAAAATGGGGGTAAGCCAAACAATGGTGGGTATGCCGGCATCTCGGAGCTTGCAAAGGGCCTCAAAGCGGCGTTTGGTGGTGCATACATTTGGCTCAACTATTTGGCAAAGTTCTTCATCAAAGGTGGTCAGGGTCATCTGCACCACACATTTTGTAGCTTTGTTTATACGCTTTAGTATATCCAAATCTCGCAAAATCAAATCAGATTTTGTAAGCAGTGCCACACCAAATCCAAACTCCTCTATTACCTCAAGGCATCGCCGTGTGTAAAGAAGCTCCCCCTCAAGGGGCAGGTAGGGGTCGGTCATGGCGCCTGTGGTTATCATGCATGGGTGCCGCCGCCGTGCCAGTTCCCCCCGTAAAAGCTCTATGGCGTTGGTTTTTACCTCTATGTCCTCAAAGTCGTAGGTTTTGCCGTAGACCTCGCTTCGGCTGTCGCAGTATATACAGCCGTGGGTGCACCCACGGTAGATATTCATATTATTTTTGGGGGAAACAAGACTTTTTGCCATTATCTCTTTCAGGTCAACACCTCCCAAAAATCAGGCAGGGTTACACCCCGCGCACAGGCACCACATTGCGGTGCAGACAATGGTACCCCGGGGGAACCAAACGGTCGATAGCATGGCGGGACGAAAACCACTTTTTATAAAGGCAGTCCCTCATGATGCTGTCCAGCACAAGGGTTATATGGTCAAGATGGTCCGAGGCGTTTTTGCCAATGCAGTTTAGTATGGCGGTGGGACATTGGTGAGATATTATATAGTCCACCACGTTTTTGCGTGTGGCCAAAATCTCCTTTGCCTTTTGGGCAAGGTGAGGATCGGGCAGTGGGCGGTCGGACAGTGGGGCAAGCTCCAGTTCCTGCTCGGTCAGGGTGCCGCCGCCCAGGGTGTAGTAATAATCCTCATCAATGCAGTAAATTTGGTTGTCACACAAATGAATTATATTGTCATAAACACGGTGGGCAATACCGCCCATCCAGCGTATTTCCTCCCAATTCTCGGTGGGAAAGCTGTCGTACACACCACCTATAAAGAGGGTGGTAAAGGGCATGGCATTTATACGCTCTATGGCTTTTTTGTGCAGTTGTATCGCCTTTTTGTCCTGCACAGGGGGATTTAAAAACCCAAAATCTCCGCACACAATGAGGTAATCTCCACTGCGCAGGCGCTTTATTGGTTTTTCCTTATAACGTGCTATATCTCCATGCATAGCACCTGTAACATATACCATATTGGATTATCCTCCCTGTTGGTGGTCAAGAATAGTAATAAGATTTAATAATCAGCAAACATCACCGTTTATTAATCCCCCTCCCCAAGATAGGGGAGAGGGAGTGCGGTTTTTATGCTCCCGCCTTTGTTATGGCCTGATCAAGGTCGGCTATAAGGTCGTTTACATCCTCAAGGCCTATGGAGAGTCGAACCGTGCCGGGGGTTATGCCGGCTTTATTTAGCTGCTCGTCGCTTAGCTGACTGTGGGTGGTGGTGGCAGGGTGAATTACAAGACTGCGTGCATCGCCCACATTTGCCACATGCAAAAATAGCTCAAGGCTATCAATAAACCTTCCGCCGGCCTCTCGTCCGCCCTCAAGCTCAAAGGTGAACACGGCACCGGCACCCTTTGGCAGGTATTTGTTGGCCAGGGCGTGGTCGGGGCTGGAGGCAAGCCCCGGGAAGTTAACCTTGGAAACACCCTTTCGGCTCTCAAGCCATTTGGCAACCTCAAGGGCGTTTTTGCAGTGACGCTCCATGCGTACAGACAGGGTGTCAAGCCCTGTAAGGATTAAAAATGCATTAAATGGGGACAAACAGGCGCCAATGTCGCGCATTACAAGGGTGCGTAGACGGGTTATAAAGGCGGCACCTGCACAGTCCTTGGCAAACACAAGGCCGTGGTAGCTGGGGTCGGGGTTGTTGTAGTCCGGAAAACGGGGGTTGTCGGCAAAATTAAAGGTGCCGCCATCCACCACTACACCACACATCGAATTGCCCGACCCGCCCAAAAATTTGGTGGCCGAATGTATTACAATATCTGCGCCAAGCTCTATGGGGCGCTGTAGGTAGGGGGTGGTAAAGGTAGAGTCTACAATAAGGGGGATGCCGTGGCGCTTTGCAAGCTCGGACAGTGCGCCGATGTCGGCCACGTTGGCGTTGGGGTTGCCCACACCCTCTACAAACAAGGCCTTTGTTTTGTCGGTAATTTGGGCTTCCCAGGCCGAAATATCATTGCTTGCCACAAAGTTTACCTTTATGCCAAGGTTGCCAAGGGTAACCCCAAGCAGATTAATTGCACCACCATATATAAACAGTGAGGAAACAATCTCGTCCCCGGCCTTTGCAAGGTTTATCATGGTGGAGAATATTGCCGAGTGCCCCGAGGCAAAGGCCAGTGCCCCAATACCGCCATCAAGTGCGGCCACACGGGCCTCAAGGGCGTCCACGGTGGGGTTGTTAAGGCGAGAATAGATATGGCCCGCAGCGCTTAAATTAAATAGCGACTGAGCGTGCTCGGTGCTGTCAAATTTGTAGGCGGTGGTTTGATGTATAGGTGGAACAATACTGCCATACTCCTTATCGTGGGAATAACCCCCACGGGTGACAAGGGTGTCAAAACCATATTCATTTTTCATAAAACACCTTACCTTTCTTTACGGGACAGCCGCAAAACAGGGCTTTCCACCAATCTTTTTTTCTGCTATACTACATTAGGTACAGCATGATGTTTAAATTTGAGCATTTATACTAATTAATGCTCACCACTTTATTATACCATGTTTGACACACAACTTCCAGAAAAACTTTACCAACTAAACCCAGATAAAACTTGTTGATATTATCCCAATTTTTACCTGACTTGAAAGGATGTTACCCATGACCACTAAAAAAATCATCGCCCTATTTATGGCGGTTGTGACCGTTATTACCCTTGCACTGCCGGCCACGGCGCAGTACACCCCCGACTTTGACCTGCAGTCCCAAACCGTGCTACTGCTTAATGTCGACACCGGCAAGGTGATGTACGAAAAAAATGCCGACCAGCAGACCTACCCGGCCTCCCTTACCAAGATAATGACCGCAATATTGGTGCTGGAGCATGTGGAGGATTTGGACGGCACCATGATAACCATAAAGCCATACATTCAGGACATGCTAATTGGCACGGGGGCATCGCTTGGGGGCATACTGCCCGGCGAGAGTGTGTCGGTGAGGGGACTGCTGCACGCCGCCATGATGCAGTCGGCCAACGAGGCCGCCCTGATGCTGGCCGATTATGTTGGCGATGGGTCGCTGACACAGTTTGTTGAGATGATGAACCAAAAGGCGGTGGAGCTTGGCTGTACCGACACAAATTTTGCAAACCCCACCGGCCTGCACGACGACAACCACTACACCACCGCACAGGATATGGCCAAAATTGCACTTTACGCCATAGAAAACCCCACACTGATGGAAATTGTAAATAGCGTTACCAAAGAGATTGGCCCCACAAATATGCACGACTCGCTTATACAGGTGACAACTAATTTGGCCATAACCCCACAAAGCTCCTATTATAACCCCAGCATAAGCGGCCTAAAGACAGGCACAACAAATGAGGCAGGGCGCTGTTTTGCCTCCACCGCCACCCGTGACGGCTTTACCTATATGTGCATACTAATGGGGGCGCCAATATACGACCAAAACGGGGAAGCCTACCCCACCTATTTAAACTTTGAGGAAACAACCAAACTGTACGACTGGGTTTTTAGCAGTTTTAAGGTTAAAACTGTGGTGGAGGAAGGGCGATATGTTGCCGATGTGCCTGTGGAGCTTTCGCTTGAGCGGGATGTTGTGGGCCTTGTAAGCGACCAACGCCTTACCGCCATGTTGCCCGAGAATGTTGAGGTTGCGGGGGTGCAGTTTGTGCCCAAATTACCCGAAAGTATTGATGCACCGGTGGAAAAAGGGCAGAAGGTGGGAACACTTGAGCTCTACCTTGCCGGCGAGAAACTGGGCGAGGTGGGACTTATAACAAACGACTCGGTGGAGCTGAGCTCCGTGCTGTATTATTACGATGCGGTCATAACCTTTTTTGATAGCTTTTGGGCCAAATTTGCGCTGATATTTGTTGTGCTTTTGGTGGTGGTTTATGTAGCTTATATGATGCTGCGCAACCGCAATAGGCAGTCGCGCCGCCGCCGCAGACCCCCTTCGCGCCGCCGCAGATTGTAATAAAAAAGGAAAAATAGGACCATTTAATGCCTGTACTTGATTAATATAGTTGGTTTTATTTGTGCAATTTGCCGTATTTTACCCATGTTCACAATTTGTTCATAATTGTTTGGTAGTATAAGGTGCACACGAATAGGAGGCATGCCACATATGAATCAAAAAGCTATGGCCCTAAAGGCCATTGGGATTCTTCGTGAAAATGCATCACTGATGGTTAGGTTTTCGACCGAACCCGATCAGACCCTGGAGCAAATTCTCGGCATTGATTTGTCGGTGAGTGCGGCCAAGGGATTTGTGGAGTTGGTGCAAACACGCTTGGCCAAAGGCCAAAGCAAGCGCAGATTTTTTCTGTTTCAAACCTGAGCAGATGTCGCTTAAAAGCCCTACACAGCATGGCTGTGTAGGGCTTTTTTATATTTTGCGGCGCAAACACGATGCTGTGGCTAAAAAAACTATAAATAATATTTAAGCAAAAGACTTGACAATATCGATAATCGATGTTAGAGTGAAAGCAGACATATCGAATATCGATATTTATGGGGTGAGGATATGGCCAGAGAAAAGTTTGGAACACTTAGCGAGCAGATGTTTTATATACTGCTTTGCCTTAGGCAGGAGTGCTGTGGTGTTGACATAATGAAAATGGTGGAGCAGATAACAGGCGATAGGGTGTCCATAGGGCCCGGAACACTTTACAGCCTGCTGGATAGCTTTGTAAAGGAAGAGATGATTGTAGAAACCAAGGTAGAAAACCGCAAAAAAAGCTACATAATAACCCAACTTGGCAATGATATGCTACAAAGGGAATATGAGCGACTAACATGCCTGCGGCAGGACTACCAAAACCACGTGATGGGAGGTCACAACCATGAGTAAAACGGTTAAAAGGTTTATGAACTTTCAGTTTAATCATTACACCGATTTGCAGCAGCAACTTGAAAAATACGCCAAAGAGGGGCTGTTTTTAGAAAAGCATGGCACATTTTTTTGGAAGTTTAGAAGGGGAGAGCCCAAAAACACCGCATACACCGTGACATACTTTCCCGAGGGGTCTATGTTTAATCCGCACCCCACCGAAAACCAGTTGACATATTATGAATATGCCCAGCAGTCGGGTTGGGAGTTTGTGACCGAAATTAACCAAATGCAGATTTTTTGCAGTGATAAGCCAAACCCCACCCCATTTGATACCGATCATGGCGCAAAGCTTGCCAACATAAAAAAGTGCATGAGAAAAAGCTTTTTACCCTCAACCATTGCAATAATAGTGGTGTTTTTACTAAACATTATTATTCAAATCACCTCACTTGAGCGCACACCCATAGAGTTTTTATCAAGCTACACAAGGCTGTTTCCATTAGCGGTAATTGTGCCGGTTACAATACAGCACATATGCATACTCATAGGCTATATTTCATGGTGCGTAAAATCCACAAGGTCGGTAATGCAGGGTGGAAAATGTATAGAAAAAACTCATAAACTGCAAAGAACCGTCAAGGTTATACTTATGATATACACCCTAAGCGTATTGTTGGCCTTTATAATTGGCATGGTGTCGGGTGGGGATAGCTTTATTATGCTACTTGGCATGGCACAAACCCCACTACTAATACTGATATTTGGCGGAGCCATAAGGCTAATGCGTAGGGCAAAGGCCAGCGCCACAGCAAACCGAGTTGTGGCCTACACACTGCTCATAGCGGTCAGTTTTGGGTATATGTTTTTGGTGGGATTATTTATAGTATCAAACCTTGGAGAGAACCAAGACGCAGAGGAATACCGCCTGGTGGAGCACCAACTCACCGACACAGTAAGTCAGGAGTATAGGCTGTACAGCCACGACATCCCCCTGACCTGCCAGGACATTTACGGCCAGGATGACTACGAGTTTTACTCCTACGAGGCACACAGCACTCAAACGGTGTTTATGTCCTATGAAAACTACAGCCAAAGCGGTCTGCCGGCAAAGGATTCCCCACCAAAGGTTAGCTATGACATTACACGCCCAAAATCCAAGCTGATGTATGACATAGCCACACATGATGTGCTGACCCCAAACTACTGGTTTGATGGAACGATGGCCGAGATCGACCCACAGCCATTTTATGCCACCAAGGCCTACAAGCTGCTGAATATTGATGGCGACCATTTTGGGGATTATACTTTATTTTACGAGGATAAAATTGTAGAGCTTTACCTTGAGGAAGTTCCCACCCAAAAACAGATGCAAATAATAGGCGAAATACTGCGTGAGAGCTAAAAAAGCGGAGGTGATGAGATGCAAAATATGGGGATTTATATACACATACCGTTTTGCAACAGCAAATGTCCCTACTGTGATTTTTATTCGGTAGAGCCGACGGCCACCGCCATAAATAACTACACATTAGCCATTATTAGGGCGCTGGAAAACCTGCCACAGGGCATGATGAGCAGGGTGGTGGATAGCCTATATTTTGGCGGAGGCACACCGCCTCTGCTGGGGGAGCAAAATCTCTGTGCCATAATTGCAGAGGTAAGAGAGCGTTTTGTGCTATCCCACGACATCGAAATAACGATTGAGGCCAACCCAAACAGCACCACGCCACAGGCGCTTGAGCTGTTGCGAGGGGCAGGGGTAAATCGACTGTCCATAGGCCTACAATCGGCCGAGCAGGGCGAGCTTGACGCTCTGGGGCGGCGGCACAGCCCATTGCAGGTGGCAAAACTGGTGGAGCTGGCAAGGCAGCAGGGGTTTGAGAATATATCGCTTGATCTCATGTTGGGCACACCGCATCAAACCGACACCAGCGCCCTGCGCTCACTGGAGTTCTGTGCAGGGCTGTCGGTGGAACACATATCGGCCTATCTGCTAAAAATAGAGCCAAACACCCCGTTTGGTAGGCAGGATTTGACCCACCTTGTACCCGACGGCGATGCCATGGCCGAGCGCTACCTAAAATTTTGCGAAGATGCCCAAACCCTCGGGTACAGGCAGTATGAAATATCTAATTTCTCACGCAATGGCCATGAAAGCAGGCATAATCTAAAGTACTGGACAGGGGTGGATTATCTTGGGCTTGGGGCGTCGGCACATTCCTTTGTGGGGGGGCAGCGGAGATGTTTTCCCGGGAATATACAGGATTTTGCCACGGCCAAAAATCCCTTTACCCTGTGGTGTGATGACGGACAGGGCGGAGGAATAGAGGAAGAACTTCTCCTCGGGCTTAGGCTTTGTGCAGGGGTTGATCTAAAAAGTTTGGCAGTGCGCTACCCCGACAGCCCCCTGCCACAAAGCATAATAAAAACACTGCCACAGCTAAAAACAGCAGGGTTTGTGCACAACACAGGGGATACAATCGCTCTTACGCCAAAAGGGTTTTTGGTGTCCAACGAGATAATTGCAAGGTGGCTGGGGTGACTTTGTGTGGCCGTGGGGTGTGAGCAAAGGTTTGCGGTGGAGTGCAATATTTTTTTGACTTTACCTACATATAAATGATAGGTTTAGACAACATAAGTCCGCCCCATCGAGGGGCGGACTTTGTGCAGGCATCATCATGGCGGCAGCCTCATGCTCCGCCCCTACGCCGCCAAACCCTACGGGCTTTGGCGGCTACCCCTGCCAATGGCAGGGGCCTCCTGACCCTCGCTGCCGCTCGTGGCCCTCGGGGGCTCCGCCCTCGGCCACCACCTCTACCACGTAGCCTAAGCTCAACACATTTAGGGGGATTTTTATCGCAAATCCCCCTCTTTTGCTACGGGGAATTCACCCCAAATGCTCCTGTGGCGCTGGGCTTTGCGCTTTCTGCCCAAAGCGCCCAAAGGCTCCGCCTTTGGAATCCGCAAACTTTTGAAAAAGTTTGAACAAAACTTTTACTCTTTACCACTCATGAGTAGTGCCAAGCCGTAGGCGTAGGGGTGGGGCGGAGGCCGTCGCCCTCGGAGAGGGTGCACCAACACCGCAGGTGGGGGTGGTTGTCCG
>CAYJGQ010000002.1:38772-61414 GCA_964369885.1 uncultured Oscillospiraceae bacterium | reverse complement strand
GCGTGCAAAGTTTTGGGTCAAACTTTTTTCAAAAAGTTTGTGGGGTGTGGGGCAAGGCCCCACGGTCTGTGGCAGGGGTGAGTAGCAGTACTACGACTTCACCAGGTGGCGCAGGTAGCCGTAGCCTTCGGCCACCATGTCTTCGTAGGGTACAAAGCGCAGGGAAGCGCCGTTTATGCAGTACCTAAGGCCACCATCATCGGCAGGGCCATCATTGAACACATGCCCCAAATGAGAATCACCCGACCGGCTCTTTATCTCGGTACGGCTCATGCCCCAGCTGCTGTCGTCATGCTCGGTAACCACGTCGGGGGTTATGGGTCTTGTAAAGCTTGGCCAACCCGAACCCGAATCGTACTTATCACTCGAGGCAAAAAGCGGCTCACCTGTCACTATATCAACATATATCCCGGGATCCTTGTTATCATTATAGGGATGGGTAAAAGACTTTTCGGTTGCGCCGTTTTGGGTTACATCAAACTCAAGTTCGGTGAGATTTTGCTCAATTTCGCTCATCTCAGGAAGTGGGTAAAGTGAAGGTTTTACAAGCTCGCCCTCCTCCACCGTTGCGGCACCAAGATCGATATGACAATAACCACCGGGATTCTTTACAAGGTAATCTTGATGATAATCCTCGGCAAGGTAGAAGTTATCAAGGGGTAAAACCTCCACAACTATATCTGAACTGTACTCGCTCTTTAGTTTTTCAATATGAGCCTTGGCAATTTCCTCATCCTCGGGCGACTCAAAATATATGCCCGAGCGATACTGTGTGCCGCTGTCGTTGCCCTGTCTATTTAGCGTGGTGGGATCTACCACCTTGAAAAATTTTGTCAATAGTTCATCGAGGGTTACCTGCTTTTCATCATACAACACACGCACAGTTTCGGCGTGGCCGGTGTCCTTGTAAAGTACGTCCTCATAACTTGGGTTTTCGGTCTGTCCGTTGGCGTAGCCCGAGGCCGAATCATACACCCCTGCTATACGGGACATATATTCCTCGACCCCCCAAAAGCATCCGCCGGCAAGATAAATACTCTTCAAATCCAGCTCCTCCTTTAACTGCTCAACATCTACGGACTGGGCAGGCAGTGGTTTAGGTGTGCTGTCCTGCGACACACCGCTGTTACTCTCATCACTTGGCCCCACAGATACGCTACATGCGCTGAGCACAAGCGTGGCGCACATGCATACAGCCACAAACCTAAACAATTTGCTATTCATAGTTGCACCTCCGTTTTGTCACTGGGTTTTCCTCGATAATACTATTCTAAGCCGATTTTATGAACAATTATATGGTAAAATATGAGAAAACCATAAATTATCCTAAAAAAGTATAGTTTTAGACCTCGAGGGTGTTAAAAAACGGATTTTTGTCAAAAAATATTTTTTGGGGTAGGGGAGTGCCCTCCCCGTATTTCTCACATCAGGCCATGTCACAAATGGTATTCCACACCACATCATCCACAGCTACACCATCGGCAAGACTGCGCTCAAGATTTGTGCGAGCACGGTCGCCGGGAATACGTATCACGGTGTCGTTATCTACGGTATGCACAGATTTTGCGGCGGCAATTCGGTCCTCAACCTTGGCGTTTAGTTCCTGCTCGTCGCCAAACAGGTAGGGGTCGTAGGCTATAAACACCTGCGAGCATGAGGTGCAAACACCTCGTCTCTCCCTGTCCATATCCACACCGCTTTTGCCGCCCGACATCATGGCCGCCGCCATGTCCAACACAAGGGCCATACTGCTGCCCTTCCAATAGCCTGTGGGTAGCAGGCGCTGGCTACTTAAAATTTCCTCAGGGTTATCGGTGAGCTTTCCATCCTTATTAAACCCGCCGTTCATAGGTAACTTTTCGCCGGCAAGGCGATGAACATCTATTTTACCGTAGGAAAACTGGCTCATGGCCATGTCCAAAACCACGGGATCGCCCTTGGTGGGTATACCTACACAAAAAGGATTATTGCCCACACCCACCTCATCGCTTCCCCAAAGGGGCATACAGCTTTCGGTATTAATCCAGTTCATGCCTATAAATCCGGCCTCGGCCATACGCTTTGAATAGGTGCCGCCACGCATCCAGTGTGTGGTGTTTTTTAGGGCAACACAGCCAATGCCGTGCTCCTTTGCAAGTGCGGCCGCCCTGTCGGCACAAAAAATTGCGTTGGTAATGCCAATGCCAAGGTTGCCGTCGTAGCGTTCCACTGCACCCTTTGCCCCCACAAGTTGGGGTTTGCCATTTGGGTCTACGTAGCCTATCTTTACATACTCCAAAAACCGAGGAACACGGTTAAGGCCATGACTCTCAATGCCTTCGGCGCTTGAGCAGACGTGGGTTTGGGCACAAAGCTCGGCATCTTCATTTGAAAGCCCCACCTTTAGCATGGCCTTTTTGATGGTATCCTTGGCCAAATCATAATTTACCCGTATTTTCATTTTTATAGCCTCCTTTGTACTTCAAAAGTATCAAAACCAGTTATTTATATCCTAAAATAATTATATATGTATTTGGCCATATTTCAAGTGTAGGCCAAATTAAACCCACAAAAGCGGCCAAGAAAAGTCAAAAAGGCCACCGCCCTCTGTTTGTGAGATGGTGGTGGCCTTTATATGTGTGTTATCAGGTGTTAAGGTAACGCTTGAGGGTGGCTCTAACAGCACCGTTACCGCTCAGCATCTGACGGGTCATGTCGGTGATGAGGGAGGAAAGGCCAAGCTTTACAAGATCACTGCCAAACAAAATTTCATTTGAAAGAATGGGATCAAGCTTGTCACCAAGGCTGTCGGGACTGCCTACCGTTACACCACTAAGCGCAGATTGTAGCTGTGATAGCATGGGGTCGGGACTGCACTCCATGGGGTTGCCCAGATCATCCACCGCCAGCAGGTAGCGCAACCAACCTGCAATGGCCAGCGGTATGCACACAAGCTGCGAAAGCTCCAAAGAGCTGTCGGCGGCGTAGGATTTAATGGTTTCGCCAAAGCGTATGCCCACCTTCTGGCTTGTGTCGGTGGCTATACGCTGGGGTGTATCGGGCAAAAATGGATTGGGCAGACGCACGTCCACCACCTCGCGCAGGAAGTCCAGAGGCTTTATAATTCCTGGATCGGTTACCACAGGCAGACCTTCTTTTTGGCCAATGCCGTTTACAAGCGCCAAAAGTTCTGGGTCGGCCATCTCTTTGGATATGCGGTCGTAGCCAAGCAGACAACCGTATACAGCAAGAGCGGTGTGCAGAGGATTAAGACAGGTGGTCACCTTCATGCGTTCGGTATCGTTTACGGTTTGGCGGTCGGTAAAGTACACACCGGCCTTTTCAAGGGGGGGACGTCCTGCAGGGAAACGGTCCTCCACCACAAGGTACTGTGGGGCCTCGCCGTTTACAAATGGGGCAATAAATGTGTTCTTGGAGGTTACAACAGGCTCCATGCCCTCAATACCAAGGCCGCCTAACATCTCCTGTACATCGGGGGCGGGGCGGGGAATTATCTTGTCTATCATCGACCAAGGGAAGGATACCTTGCCCTCGTCGGATAGCCATGTTACAAACTCTGTGGTGACAAAGCCGGCTTGTTGCCAGGCCTTTGCCACACTTAGCACACTGCCACGCAGGCGCTCGCCGTTGTGGGAGCAGTTGTCCATGCTGACCATGGCAATGGGGGCACCGCCCGATAGGAAACGGCGGTGAAGCAGTGAGGTAACAAGGCTCATAACATGCATACAGGCATCGGGTCCGCCTGAAAAATCCGACTCAACCACAGGGAAAAACTCACCGTCGAGGTTTTGCAGGGCGTAACCCTTTTCGGTTATGGTAAAGCTGACCATCTGCAGGGAGGGGTTTTCAAAGGTGGAAATCATACTCTGCCAATGCTCGGCAAATCCCTGCGAGGCCTTTACACCCTTGGCCACCGAGGCAATAACACTTTTGCCCATGTTGCCGTCGGGCAGCAGTGTTACCATAAGGCACATGCCGTCCTGTGGGTCGTAGATTTTATCTATTATGTCAAAGTCAAAGCTTTCGGCGGCTATAACGCCCAGATCGGACTCGCCCTGTTCAAGCAGGCGGTGGGCAAGCTCGGCTATAAATCCGCGAAAGATGTTGCCGGCGCCAAAATGCACCCAAGATGGATTTTGCAGGGTGGCCTTTGACATTTTAGCCCAGTCGTAGGAGGGCAGGGTTACCCCGGCCTTTTCCCACGATGCGCTGTCCTTTATCGAATTATAATTCAGTTTCATACCTTGGCACCATCCTTAGCCTGCTTGCAAATGGCCTCCCAAAGTCCGCAGAGGTAGTTGGCGCCCAAAGCGCGGTCGTACAGGCCGTAACCTGGGCGGCCTACCTCGTCCCAAATCATGCGGCCGTGGTCGGGGCGGATATAGGTATTGGGGCAGGTGTCGTGGACGGCGCGCATAATCTCATACATATCAAGGTCGCCGGTATTTGATAGATGGGGGGCTTCACGGAACTTGCGGTAGCCAAGATACTTTACATTGCGCACATGCAGTGCACCAATGCGATTTTTCTGACCAAAATGGCGAATGATGGCAGGAATGTCGTTGTCGGGGTTGGAGCCCATCGAACCTGTGCACAGGCAGACGGTGTTGGAGGGTGAGTCGTACAGGGCGATGATTTTGTCATAGTCCTCACGGCTGTGGGCAATGCGGGGCAGACCAAAGATGGGCCAGGCGGGATCGTCGGGGTGACAGGCCATAACAACGCCGCACTCCTCACAGGTGGGAATAACACCCTCAAGGAAGTACTTGTAGTTGGCGCGTAGGTCGTCGGGGGTGATGTTTTTGTAGTGGGCAAGGGTGGTCTCAAGCTCGGCCAGACGCTCGGGCTCCCAACCGGGCAGCGAGAAACCGTTGCAGTTCTCAATGGTGCTACGCACAAGATCTATGGGGGTCATCTCGCCAAGTTCGGCCTCGTCAAAATAAAGGCTGTTGGAGCCGTCCTCGGGAATCTCGCGGGCAAGGTCGGTGCGAAGCCAGTCAAACACCGGCATGAAGTTGTAGATTATTACCTTTACGCCATGCTTTGCAAGGTTGCGAATGGAGGCGCAGTAGTTCTTGATATATTCATCACGGGTGGGCAGTCCCATCTTGATATCCTCATGGACATTTACCGACTCGATAACCTCACACTCAAGACCTGCCGCATGGACCTCTTCCATATACTCGGCAATCTCTTCATCGGTCCAAACCTCGCCGGCGGCCTTTGCGTCCAAAACGCCCATAAGACCACTCATGCCGGGGATTTGACGAATTTGCTTTAGGGTTATGCTGTCGCGCCCTGTGCCGTACCAACGAAATGTCATCTTCATAATATTACTCCTCCAAAGTGTGAAAATATATTTACTATCCATGGGGTAAAATTTGCACCCGGCCGCCACTTTTGGCGACTGATGCACAACTACCCATTATGCATTAAAGTATAGCATACAGGCAGGGGGAATGTCCATTTGTTATTGCACATTTTAGGGGGCTAATAAGAAAAAATATGCGCTAAATAGGATAAAAAACAAAACCCAAAGATTAAAAAAACAAGCCGTGCAAAATTTGTCTGCACGGCCTGCCTTTTTATGTTTAATTGAGGGATAATTTGTAGTTGTTCACATCATACTTTTTGCCGTCACGCTCCAACACTTCCTGCGAAATTTGCCTAAAATCAAATTTAATAAGAATTTTCTCACCGGCTATATTCTCGGTCACCACATCGGCAAATAGGGTGGCATTTTTATATTTGCTTGCCATATAATCCGGTAGCCATTTTGTCGAGGCGGTGGCATAGCCCTGTCCCCATGAGAATCTGCAAAACTGATAAAACAATCCAAAGTGCAGTTTTTCCTCATCTATGAGGGGGCAACCAATGACGCCTATTAGCTGGTTATCACAAATCACCGCAAAAACCTCAAAGGCGCAAAGCTGCTCGGCTTTGCTTTTTGCATCCTCGAGGGTGAATGGTAGGGTCATATTTGTAAACCTAAAAACCTCCCCATCTCCCCAAATATTAAGCAGTCCCTCGGCGTGGGAGATGTCAAGTGGGTGATACTGCAGGGTGCTCATGAAAATTCCCCCATTACATACTGCCGTGGCAGTGCGGTTAATTACACATGTGGTGAGGACTTGCCCCTGCGGCCCGCCACCAAGTAGCCAAAGGCGGTGCCGGCAAGTCCTCCCACTATATGCACAAAGTTGGATACATTATCCCTGACAAATATGGCCGAGACCACCTCCTGCCCAAGGTAGAGCAGTCCGACCAAAATCAGGGTGAGAGGCAGGTAGCCGTTTTTCATGCCCGAAAGCGAGGAGAGCATTATAAGCATAAACACAATGCCGCTGGCCCCCAAAAGCGATACCGAGGGGAAAAACATGCAGTGCAGCACTCCCGAGATAAGTGCGGTGAGCAGGATGCCCACCAGGAGTGTGCGGCTGCCGTATTTTTCCTCCATGGGTGGCCCCACTACCAACAGCAAAAGAATGTTACCCGAAAAATGGGCAAAGTCGGCATGTCCCACAATGTGGCCAAAAGCCCGTATGTAGCTAAAGGGATCGGCCAGCGAGGAGCGATAAACCGAGAACAAAAGCGAGGTGGTAAACCCTCCCGTAAGATAACCCAAAAGCAGGGTGGCAAAACTTACAAGTGTTATGCTGAGAATTACGGGCGAATTGTAGTGTATTTTACCAAAGGTTGTGGAGTTTAGCATATTTCCCCCCCAAAAAAAGTTTGTGGACATCTGCTCGAATTATAGCACAAATTGCATATATGGTCGAGCGGTGGGGGAAAACCGAAGTTTATGACTCGCACAACCCGTACATGCAACAGGTAAATTTGTAAAGAGCCTGATCCTTTATACGGTAAATCTGAGCGCGTTCCATATGTAGTTCCTCGCACAGACGTGGTAAAAAATTAGGGAAACGCTCCATATAAAATCGCTCAAGCACAAGTCGATCGCGCGGCTGGAGTTGTTCTAAACTCTTGCGGGCAAGCTCGACCAGGCGGGCGGTTATTTTGTAATTAAGCTCAAGGCGTTGGCACTCCACCAACTTGTTTACAAGGGCATCCTCCATTTGGGAGCCTCCCCCCATCACCGGGGCGGTTTTAAGATTAAAAGAACGTGTGCTCTGCATGTCTTCACGCAGGGTGGAGATGCGATTGCGCAGATTGTCAACGGCGGTGCAACGTGTGTAGTACAATTTAAGCTCGTTTTCAGCTTCCCTTTTCCAGTCCATGTTTTTTGTGTCCTCCCCTAATTCAAATTTAAGTTTCAAGGGCCTCGCGGCATATATCCCTGCGCAAAACACAGCGGGAAATTGCCGTTTCATACACATTTCTTACAGCGGCACGCTCGGCAATTGACAAAGGGCTGTGGAGCTGGTCATACTCAACCTGCGCAAGCTCCTCGCAGAGTCTGCGGTGAAGAGTACAAAGCTCCTCTAATTCCTCGAGTATATTCTCGCAGGAACGCTCCCATGCTGTGGGAGCAGGTGGGGCAAGTGGAGCCTGTGGCAATGAAAGGGTGGATTGTCTTTGCATATTTCTCTCCCTTCTTGGTGGCCCGACCCAAATAATCAAACCTTGGCAGGTAGGGCATATACCGTCCAAAATATGCCCAAAACAGCCCGACAAACGGCCTTAAGTACTCATGCCGACGGGCTGTGATTAGATTGGCAGGGTCGGTAACTTGCTTAAATTTTTTGTCACACCTCCCAACGAAAATGAACATTCGTTCTTTTTTAGTATAGCCCCCAAAACCCACCTTGACAAGGGGAATGTTGTCGATAGAAGAAGTGATAAAAGTGAAGATTGAAAAATTGCGGTGTCGCTTTGCGCCAAACCTTCTCCCAAAACATGCAAAACAGCTTTGGCATTACCCTTGACCTTGGAGATATAAAGATATACAATGAGGATATAATTTATTATAAAGAGGTAAACATTCATGAAGGATAGAGCCGAGATACTATGTGTTGGCACAGAGCTGCTTTTGGGGAACATTGTAAACTCAAATGCGGCCGAAATTTCACGAGAACTTGCAGGGGTTGGGGTGGGACTTTATCACCACACAGTGGTGGGAGATAACCCCGAACGCCTGCGTGAGGCCCTTGAGGTGGCCTTTTCCCGCAATAATTTGGTTATAACAACAGGCGGCCTTGGCCCCACATATGATGACCTTACCAAGGAGACCATAGCCGCATTTTTTGGGCGAAAGCTTGTGCAAAATGAGCAGTGGGCCACACGCCTGCGTGAGATGTTTGCCCAGTGGAACCGCCCCATGACCGACAACAACCTAAAGCAGGCCATGTTGCCCGAGGGGTGCCAAATGCTACCCAACCAAAACGGCACCGCCCCCGGTGCAATTGTGGAGGACGGACAGCGGGTTATAATTATGCTTCCCGGCCCCCCAAGGGAGATGCTACCCATGCTTAAAAATCAGGTGTTGCCTTGGCTTTCCCAGCGTTCGGGTATGCAGCTGCACTCCCACACGGTGCATTTTTTTGGCATTGGCGAAAGTGCGCTGGAGCACCAACTTGGCGACTACATGCAAAAACTTGAAAACCCCACACTTGCCCCATACGCAAAGGATGGAGAGGTGATGCTCCGCCTTACGGCCGCCGCCAAAGATCTTGATGAGGCCGAGCGACTGATGGCTCCGGTGCTTGAAAAGTTAAAACAGGAGTATAGTGAGTATATATACGGCGTGGATGTGGAAAACCTGCAGACCGCTGTGGTGGAACTGCTTGGCCAAAGGGGTCTGCATGTGGCGCTGGCCGAAAGCTGTACAGGTGGCCTTGTGGCAAAGCGTATAACCGAGGTGTCGGGTAGCTCGGCGGTGTTTGGGTACGGGGTTGTAACCTACTCAAACGAGGCAAAGCAGACGCTACTTTCGGTAAGCGCCGACACCCTTGCCACTCATGGGGCGGTGTCGGCCCAAACCGCCGCCGAAATGGCGGCAGGAATACGGCGCATATCGGGCGCTGACATTGGTGTGTCGCTTACGGGAATTGCAGGCCCCGACGGTGGTTCGACAGAAAAACCCGTGGGACTTGTATATATTGGTGTGGACACACAAAATCATAGTGAGGTAAAGGAGCTGAGGCTATCACGCTCCTACACAAGTCAGCGTGAGTATATAAGATGGGTGGCGGCCTCTAATGCGCTGGACCTGATTTGCAAAACCGTAAAGAGCAAAGATATGTGATGTGTGGTAGCAAAGGTGAATTAGTGTGATGTAAGGGAGGGGTAATAAATGGAAGACTTGTATAAACCGGGGCTTTATCGCCACTTTAAGGGTGGGGAATACAGATTGTTGTTTTTGGCCACCCACAGCGAAACATCCGAGGCCTTGGTGGTATACCACCCGGTGAGCACGCCCGAGAATTATTGGGTGCGCCCCCGTGCAATGTGGTACGAGATGGTGGAGCATGATGGAAAAAATGTGCGCCGTTTTAGCTATATTGGCGAGTAGGACTGCCCATGAGAAAAACATGAGATGACAACCCCGAAAATTCATGCTAAAATGGCAATAGTGAAAAAATTACAGCAAAAGACATAACCGATCCCACCCGGGCTCAAATGAGCTCGTAATAAATCGGGTGGGGTAAAAAACAAACAAGAAACGGCTAACCTTACAAGGGGTGGCCGTTTTTTATTGCGCAAAAAGGGGGTGAGAGTTTGCAAAACGGCAAACAAAATAGCAGATCAGCAAAAAAGTCTGAAAAATGTGTGCAGGAAATATTACAGGAAAGCGGGCCGTTGGCACTGCGCATAATGGTGGAAGCCATGCAGGACAGCGAACTAAAACCCGAACTGCGCATTCAGTGCTGTAAGGAGATATTGGCAAGGGCCTACGGCAAGGGCCTACACGAGGAGGAGGGCCATGATGCTGTAAAGGTGGAGCTTGCACAGGAGCTTGGTGAACTTGCCAAATAGAAACGGGCAAGGAGGATGCCATGGAAAAAAAGTTGGTAAAGGTAAGCCCGCCAAATCCAAAGCAGAGAGAATTTTTATTGGCGCGCACAAAGTTTGTGGCCTATGGCGGTGCGCGCGGAGGCGGAAAAAGTTGGGCGGTGCGACAAAAGGCCAAGCTTTCGGGGCTGTTTTACCCGGGAATTAGAATGCTTATAATGCGCCGCAGTTATCCTGAACTGCGCGAAAACCACATACTTCCCCTGTTGGAGGAGCTGTCGGGGCTTGCGGTATGGCGTGAGGGGGAGAAGAGCTTTTTGTTTCCCAACCGCAGCCGCCTGCGCTTTGGATATTGCGACAACGATGCCGACATAACACGCTACCAAGGGCAGGAGTACGACATTATATTTATAGATGAGGCCACCCAGTTTACCGAATTTCAGTACGGTGTGCTAACAGCCTGCCTAAGGGGGGCCAACAGCTTTCCCAAAAGGATGTACCTCACCTGTAACCCCGGTGGGGTGGGGCATCAGTGGGTAAAGCGGCTATTTATCGACCGAAACTATCGGGTGGGGGAGCGTGCCGAGGATTACACATTTATTGCGGCCAAGGTTTACGATAACAAGGCCCTGCTCTCCTGTGATTCAGGGTATCTTACCCTGCTGCAAAACCTTGAGCCTGCCCTGCGCCGTGCCTGGCTTGAGGGCGACTGGGATGTGCTTGCAGGGCAGTATTTTACCACGTTTCGGCGTGATATACATGTGATGACGCCCTTTGTACTGCCGCCGCATTGGCGACGATACATAACCCTTGACTACGGCCTTGATATGCTGGCCTGTTACTGGGTAGCCCTGGACGACAGCGGAAAGGCCTATGTTTACAGGGAGCTTTACCGCCCTGATTTGCTGATAAGTCAGGCGGCCGAGGCTATATCCGAGCTGTCGAGCGAGAATGTGGTGGCAAGTTTTGCCCCGCCTGATTTGTGGAACCGCCGTCAAGACACGGGGCGCAGTGTGGCTCAGATGTTTGCACAGCGTGGTATACCCCTTACCCGAGCATCAAACGACCGTGTTATGGGTTGGTATGACCTGCAGGAATGGCTGCGCCCCCTGCCCGACGAGGGGGGTGGACTGGTGGCCGCCTTGAGGATATTTGAGGGGTGTACAAACCTAATACGCACCCTGCCGGCACTGCAGCGCGACAGCGTAAATCCAAACGATGTGGCCTCAAACCCGCACGAGCTTACCCACGCCCCCGATGCCCTGCGCTACTTTGTGGCAGGCCGACCCCGTCCGGGGCAGGGTGTGGCAGGCGGGGAGATATTTCGCCGCCACGAGCGACCTCTCGCTAAAATTGGCAGGGGCGAGGTGCTGTCTGTGCTATAAGTAAGGCTATTGGTGACAGTGTATGGGGATTTGGCAAAGTGTAGGCCCGGCCGCCAAAACAATATGTCCTGTCGCTTAGTATATTAAACGGAGGTATAAAAAATGACTAACGAATTATGCATGTTTACCCTGCCGGTGATGGCCCTGTTTTTTGGTCTTTGCCTGCTACTGTCCTACCGCCTTGGACTGCGCGATGGCCTGTGGCAGAGCGGAAGGGCGGTGGCACCGTTTTTTATGCGCCCACGGCGTAAACCGCCCGAAAATCAGCAGGGTCAAAAGATTGCAAAGAGGGTGGAAGAATTTTAATAGGAGGAAAAACATATGCAGAAAAAATCCCGAAAAGGGGAGGAGAACAGTGCCCTTGCAAACAAAATTTGGCGACTGTATGAGCAGGGGAAATCCCACCACAGTCGACAAAATTTATACGAGCGGGCCGAGCGTTGCCACAGGTTTTATCAGGGTGAGCAGTGGTATGCACAGGGGGGAGGGCTTGAGGAGGAAGATCTGCCGTTTTATAACTTCATCGAGCCTGTAATCAACTACAAATCGGCCACCATTGCCATGAATGCCACCACCATACATTATGTGCCGCATCTTGGAAACAATGGCGGCGAGGAAATATGCAGGGTGCTGGGCGACTACGCCACCAGATGCTGGGAGGCACAAAAAATGGATAGTCGCCTTTGGCAGGTGGTCAAGGAGGCCTGTGTGACGGGGCAGAGCTATCTGTATTTTTATGATGCAAATCTTGGTAATCAGTTGGTGGATGGGGTAAATATTTACCTGGCCGATGAGTGTCAGCCCGATCTGCAAAAACAGCGCTACATAATACTGGCCGAGCGTCAACCATTGTCGACCGTGAGGACAGAGGCTGAAAAAAACGGACTGTCAAAGCAGGATATAGAGGCCATAACCCCTGATGAAGAAACCACCACCCACAGCTGGGAGACCGCCCAAAAAACCGACGACGAGGGGCGATGCACCTGCCTGCTTTACATGGCCAAAACCCCTGCAGGCATACAGTTTTGCCGTGCCACAAAGGATATGGTTTACCTGCCAATGAGCGTTATACCCAACATGAAACGTTACCCCATGGTGTCGTTTTTGTGGAAACCAAAGCGCCATACAGCCCGAGGAATGGGTGAGGTATGGCCGCTTATTCCAAACCAAATCGAGGCAAATAAAACCCTGTTTAGGCGGCTACAATCCACCAAGGCGGCGGCCTTTCCAAAACCTGTATATGTGGAGGGAATGGTCGAAAACCCTGAGGATGTAACCACGGTGGGTTCTCCTGTTAGGGTGCGTGAGGGTACGGTACAAAAAATTGAGGAGGTTTTTTCCTACCTTGCACCGGCCTCCATGTCGGGGGATGCCACACTGCTGCAAAATGAGCTGATAAGCCAAAGTAGGGCTCTGGCCTCGGCCGGCGATGCCGCACTGGGCGAGGTCAACCCCGAGCGGGCCAGTGGTGCGGCCATTACGGCGGCAAGGCAGGCTCAGGCGGTGCCCCTAAACGAGCAGGCCGCCGCCTTTAGACAGATGGTGGAGGACATAGCTCTTGTGTGGCTTGACATGCTAAGCGCCTACTACCCCATAGGGCTGACCGAGCAGGAACGCAGAGTGGTGTCGAGCCGTCAAAGGCTTAATAAGATTGCCCCAACCGTGCGCATAGAGCTTTCGCCCACCGACCCTTACAGCAAATACGCACAGGAGCAGTCGCTGGCCGAGGCATTGAGGGCAGGTTACATCACATTTGAGGAATATGTGAAGCTTCTGGACCCCAAGGCAAACTCCCCCAAGGCAAAATTTGAGGAGGTACTGCGCAGGCGTGCGGACACAAAGAAAGGGGCTGAGGGGCAAAATATGGAGGTGAGCCAGAATGAGCGATTGTAACTGCGGTGTTGAGTGGCAGGTGGTGGGATGCAGTTTTGCCCAAAGTGGTGGACAGAGTATATACACCCTGCACTGCCGCTGCCCCAAATGTGACCGACGCTGGCAATGGCAACAACATGAGGTGTCAAAGGGTGCGCCCGGGAAACAACAATAATTATACCAATTGCTGCCGCTTGCCCATTTGGGTGGGTGGCATTTTTGGAGGAAGGGAGACATTGTATGAAAAAAGGTATCAATGCTGTAAACGCAGCACACGCGCCGGTCGTGGAGGCGCAGTGGCCGGAGTTTGACCCGGCGAAGGGAACTGCCACCACACCCAAAGACCTATATTTGGAGGGTGCGCGGGAGAGGGAAATCGCCGACCCTCACAAGCACTTGGCCAAACAAGGCGGAGCCAGTGCAAGTTTTGCAGTACTGCGCAGACGGGTGCAACAGCTCGAACGACTGCTCAGCGAGCAGTGCGCCTGCCAACGTGAGTGGCTACAACTGCTTGAGGGGATAGGGGCACAGGAAAATCCCCAAGGTGAGCTGAACCAACGGCATTCACTGCTAAAAAATCCCCTGTATGGCAGGCTACAGGAGGAAAAACTGCGCTACCGCCGATTGGCCCACCTGAGGGTGCTGGGAGAGGATCTTATGCGCATACAAAACGCCTTTCCTCAAAGGGAGGTGTTGTCGCTTGAGGAGCTGGGCGAAGCGTTTTTTGATCTGCGTGAGGCCGGAATAGATCCTGTGACGGCCTGCGCCGCCGTGTGGCAGTCGCAGGGGAGTCATACCGACAACCTACCCCCACAGATGGGATCAATGCATCACACAGAGCAGGGCACCAAGGACTACTACACACCAAACGAGGTGGACAGGCTGACAAAGCATGAGCTGATGGACCCCCGAGTTATGGCGGCGGTGGAGTATTCTATGACCAAATGGAAGAAAAAATAGGAAAAATGAAAAGGAGTGATTTTTTTGGCTTACGAGAATTTTAAGGCCAAGGTATGGAGCAGTAAAATCCAGCAGGAGCTACCAAAACTCACGGTATTTGAGGGCGACTGCGACTATCAGTTTGAGGGGGAGGTGAAAAAAGGTCATTCGGTCAAGATTATTGGGGTGGCAAAGCCGACCATTGGCGACTACACAGGCCAATCGATAGGCTCGCCCGAAGTCATACCCGACACCGCAATACTCATGCCCATAGATCAGGCCAAGTACTTTAACTTTATGGTGGATGATCTGGACAAGGCGCAGGCCGTGGAGGGTCAGTTTGCCGCACTGCTGGAGTCCTCAACCCGAGCCATGGCCGAGCAGCGTGATAAGTACATTGCACGGCTTTGCAGTGTTGATTCGGGTGCCACCTCGGCCGACTTTACCATAAGTGATAAAGCCTCGGCAAAGGTTGCCATTGACACCGCCCTTGTGCATCTGATGGATCAGGGGGTATCAATGAGCAGTCAAAAGGTGACCATATACCTGACCCCCAGAGCATTTATGTACTTTGCAGACTATGTCATGGACACCCGCACCCAAAACGACACCGCCATGCAAACAGGGGTGCTGGGGCGTTACATGGGGTGCAATGTTAAGATGTCCAACAATTTTTACAACGATGGTAGCGCCGACTATATGTTTGTAAAGACCGACAAGGCCGTGGCCTTTGCATCGGGCATAGACCAGGTTGAGGCCTACCGCCCACAAAATCTATTTTGTGATGCTGTGCGCGGTCTTAATACCTACGGTGGTAGGGTGGTGCGTCCCAAGGAGCTATATGTAATAAAGGGTACTTACGATGGAGAAGCATAAAAAATAAAGGAGTGATTTTTTTGGCAATAACTAAACTTGTTCCACAAAAAATAAACCGCAACAGCATCACGGTGGTGGACGACCTTGTATACACCGCCGTTAGTTTTTCCGACGGCGCCGCCGTGGACATGCATGATGACTCCCGCCTTGTTATTTACTGCCACAACACAGGCAGTGCAAGTGCCGATGTGGTGGTGCGAAGCGGCAATGCACTGCAAACCACGGGGCAGGATCTATTAAAAACCATACCGGCCGGCAAGGTGGCGCTAATCACGGTGGAGAGCGGGCTGTTTGGCAACCTTGAGGGTGAGCTGCGTGGCAAACTTCACATAGACGTGGGCAGTGCCAATGTTAAGGCCTGCGCTGTTTTGATGCCCCAGTAATACCCCCGACCAAAAGAAAAGGCCACCGACCCCGTCCCCTGCCAACAGGCGGGGAAGGAGGGTCGGTGGCGGTTGGGCTAAACCTTGTTCATCCAAACAAGAGGATCGATATATTTACCATCTTGCTGTACCGATAGATGAATATGAGAGCCCATGGCCGACTCACAGGGGATGTTGCCCACACGTCCTATGACCTGTCCGGCATTCACACGCTCGCCCTGGGCAACCTGCACAGCTTCGGTAAGGCCGCATATGATGCTTGTGGCGCCGTCGGCATGTTCCATCTCGACACTCCAGCCCCACAGAGGGTCGTTATAAACCTCCACAACCGTGCCGGTTTGTACCGCTACAACGTCCTCGTTGTCCTCGGTTTTAAAGTCGACACCGTCGTGGGTGCGCCAGTCGCCAAGGGTTTCGCTTTTTACAAGCTTTTGCTCGGAATAACGCATTATTACCTCACCTGCCACCGGCAAGGCGTAGTCCAGCTTTAAGGGCGTGGGCGATATTACCGCTTGCTCGGATGAGGCGGAGGGTTCTGAGGATGGCTCGTCCCACGATGAAGAGCTGGACTGCTGTGATGATGAGGATGAGGGCTTGGGTTGATCCTCCACGATGTCTTGAACGGGGGTTTGCGGGGTTTCCCACAGTATCTCCTCCTGACTTTGGGCGTTGTTGAGCATTTGCTCGTTTTGATCTTGCAGGCCGACAAGGGTTTGGTTTGCCGCCACCCAGGCGGTAGCACCCGCACCCACAATGCAGAGCGCCAGCACAGCATAAAAACTTTTGCTCATCAAAAAATCGGAAAACTTGCGCTTACTGAAATTGTGTTTGCTCATATAATTGCTCCATTCTGCCGCAATACCTGCAAGACAGCTACATATTTTGTAGTGGCAGGCCGGCACAGAAAAAACCTGTGCCTTGGTTGCGGTTGCCGCCTTTTGCGGCGGGCGGCAGGCCGATATAAATCAGATCTTGATGCTACGGCACACAAAATCCTTGCTCATTTTCTTGGATGTCAGCAATGGCACCTGCGAAAATGTGTAAACATGGTGGGGTATCCGCATAGCCTAACCGATATAATCAAATCTTTGATCTCTAAAACAATATACCGAGATAACCCCTGATTGCATCGGTTAGGCAGGGGGGTACGCCTGATGTTAGTTTGCACGTCGTGATTTGTTATTATTCAACCTGTCATTTTTTTTATGCCCAAAAAACAGCTCATGTATACCCATAATCAGCACAAGGCCGCCAAATATGCGGCCAATAAAGGTGGGATTTATAGCATACGTTAAAAGGCTTCCCACCACCGCACCGACAACGCCGGGTATGAGTAGGCACAGCGCAAGGCGCCAATTTACAAGCCCGTGGCGATGATGCAGGTAAAGCGCCACACCACCCGTGGGCAGAAAAAACAGTAGGTTTATACCGGCCGCCATGGGCTGTGGCATTTCAAGAAATATGGTGAGGTACAAAAGTAAAATGCTGCCACCACCAAGCCCAAGGCCCCCTGCAAGTGCGGCCAGTGCCGCGGCCAAAAAACTGCTCATAACCCCACCAAGGACAATAGCCCAAGCTGGCGCACACCTGCATATATAAGAAATAGGCCAAAAATGCGTCGCAGCAGCGTGCTGTTTATGCGTGGGAGCAAAAAACCGCCCAACAAGGCGCCAAGTATCCCGCCGGGCAGATAGGGCAGTACCTCGGCCATCGAAAGATGCCCCACCCCTATATAAAGCCAGCCCGAAAGCAGTGAGAGGGGAATCATAACGGCCATGCAGGTGGCATGAAGGTGGGAGGGGAGGATGTTGCTTTTGCGCAGAAGTGGTATGAGTATAAGCCCACCGCCTGCCCCCAAAAGTCCGCAGACAAGGCCGGCGCTTATGCCCACGGCGGCAAGATGGCAAACATGCATATTAAAATGTTTTTGCAAGGATTTCCCCCCTTTATTTTTTTGTAGCATGAGCTTATTTTGCCATAAGGCGCGCAAAATATGTTGTTTTTCAAGTGGAGTATAGATTTTAATTCATGGGCAAAGGAGGAATAATTTTGACAGCACAGGAACTTCTTGGCAGTGCCACAGCACTGTTTTTTGAAAACCTTAACCGATGGCAAAGCGACCCTGCCACAGCACTTGTACATATAAATATGGTACTGGCCGAAACCTTTACCATAAACAACCGCCTGCGCAAAAAGGCAGGTTTAATTGAACTTGAAAAAATTCCAAAACTCACAGCTCTTACCGACATAGTGCCCTATGAGGAGGAGCTTACAAGGCAGGTGATGCCCTACGGCCTTGCCGCCAAACTGTACTTTGAGCAGGAGGACAACAGCCGTCTTACCTTGTTTTTGCAGGAGTACAACAGCCGTCTTAGCATATGCGACAGATGGGTGGTGGCGTTTTGAGGGACTTTGTGGTCAGTGGCAAAAGCCCCCCTGTGTACACCTCGGTGTACAATCAGTTTTTGGGTGTGGATTTTTCAACCGACCCAATGTTGGTGGATAAATCCCGAAGCCCCTACGCCCTAAACCTAATATCCGATGAGGGCGGAATGCCACAGCGGCGCCCCGGGTGGCGCAGGTGGCAAGAAATAGAGGATAGAGCCGGCATAAACGGGCTTTTTCACTGCGAATTTTTGGGGGAAAACCACCTGCTTTGCCATGCGGGGGAGAAAATTTGGCGCTGGGATGGCCCCGCCCCAACACTGCTGTACTCGGGGGTGTCGGACAGGTTTTCCACGGGGTTTTACCTCATGGGCAAATTTTACATACTTACCGGCAGAGAATACCTTTGCTACGACGGACAAACGGTGGCCCCTGTGGTGGGCTATGTGCCCACGGTGGTTATAAACCGTGGCCCCGAGGGGGGTGGGGATTTTGTAGAGTCGCTCAATCTTATATCTCCAAAATGGCACGAGGAGTTTATAGGCAATGGCTCGGCCAAGGTTTTTCAGCTCTCCTACACAAATCTTGATGACACCCCGGTGGAGTGCAGTATTTATGAGGGAGGAAGCTGGGTGGAAAAGACCGAGGGCGACCACTTTACGGTGGACAGAGTAAAGGGAAGCATAAGTTTTAAAAGTGCGCCGGCCACCTCCACCCTGCCCAATATTAAGCTGACCCCAAGCAAAACCCGTAGCGACTACGCCGCCCGCATAACAAACGCAAGGAGCTGTGCTGTGTATAACGATGGTGTGGTGTTTGTGTGTGGCGCACAAAAAGGGGTGGATTACCACAGCCACTACGGCGACCCCACCTACTTCCCCGACATAAACTACGACCGTGTGGGCAGCGATGAAACCGACATAATGGGCTACTGCCATCTTGGGGAATACCTTGGGATAATAAAGGAAAGCTCGGGGCAGGACAGCACGATTTTTTTGCGCTGGGGAGAAAACAGAGATGGCCACTGGGTCTACCTGCAAAAGCAGGGCATTGTGGGGGTGGGGGCAATATCTCGCCGTGCCGTGGGGGCATTGCTGGACGAGCCGCTGTTTTTATCGGGACGTGGGGTGTTTGGCGTTACCTCAAGCTCGGTGACATATCAGCGCACGGTGCAAAACCGCAGTTACTTTTGTGACAGCCGCCTGCTGGCCGAAACAGAGCTACAAAACGCCTGCGCAGTGGAGTGGAAGGGCTATTACCTTGTGGCGGTGGGTGGACACTGCTATGTGCTGGATTCACGCAAAAAACACTACCCCAGCCGCAATGTCAGCGATTTTGTTTACGAGTGTTTTTACTGGGAAAACATACCTGCGCGCTGTTTCTTAAACCTTGGTGATGAGCTGTTTTTTGGCACCAATGACGGCAGGATTTGTCGCTTTAATACCGATATTGAGGGTATGCAGCGCTACCGAGATCAGGACAGCCCCATAACGGTTATTTGGAGCACCTGTATGGATGACGACGGCCACCCACAGCACTTAAAATCCTTGGTGGGGCGTGGGTGCTCGGTAACATTTAAGCCCTTTACCCGAAGCAGTGCACAAATATGCCTACGCACCGAAAGCGAGCCGCAACCAAGGCTTGCACAGGACTGCTCGGTGGATGTGTTTAACTGGCAGGAGATAGATTTTGCACGCATGAGCTTTGATGCAAATGAGGCGGCGCAGGATGTGGATGTGAGCACCAAGGTGCGCAGATACCGCAGACTGCAATTTTTTATACGCAGTGATGCCATGGACGAGGGCTTTGGCGTATACCAAATAACCAAGACCTACCGAGTACAGGGACTTACAAAGGCATAGGGCAAAGGACGGCCAAAATCATGGAGGTGAACAGATGAGCAGTTTGCACACCCTGCTAAGCGAGCACAAAATCACGCCCGAGGAGATATCACAGTATGGGGTTGTGGCGGCGGCAAATCCGCTTGATGGCACGGTGCAGGAAAACAAATCTATATTCGACAGGCTGATAAGTCAGGTGGTGGCACCACGCTTTAACGCCCTAATAGACACCCTCATGGCGCAGGGAGGCGCCGAGCAAATTGGGGCATACCCCATAAGCGGTATTGACGGTCAAACGGTACAGCAGCTACTGCTGGGACTGCGCCAGTACATAGACCGCACCGTGATTGAAGGGGGTGGAGTTACCCCCACTGAGCGTCAAACATGGGATGGCAAATCCCGCGTGATGACCCGACAAGTTACCCTGGCAAAGCAAAGCTGGAGTGCGGGGGAGCTGCACAACGGCATACCGAGTTTTTACCAGTCGGCATTTATACCCGGCCTTACCGAGTATATGCAGGTTAACATTTCGCCCGATATAGAGCTGCTTGCCTATATGGACAATGCAGGCATACAGGCCATAATATCCGAAAACCGTGACGGTCAGGCCATATTTACAATTTTGGGTGACATGCCCCCCGAGGACATGCTAATGCAGGTGGAACTTGTGGAGGTGGATTTATGAGCATATATGGCAGAGGGGTGACACTGGGTGGAGGCTCGACACAGACCCTGCCACCTCAGATAAAAAACTTTGAGGCCTCCTCGGTTGAGGGGAGGGTGTATCTTAGTTGGTCGCTACCTGATGACACCCAAAACTACAAGGGGATGATAATTACCCGAAAGCTTTTGGAAATACCCAAAACCGTAAACGATGGTGAAAAATTGACGGTGGGAGCGCAGAGCACCGCCTACACCGACACCGAGCTTGAAAACGGCAACAAATACTATTACAGAGCCTTTCCCTTTAATGGGCGCAGACAGTTTCAGACCGACATTACGGGCGCTGTGGTAGAGGGGGCACCAACGGGATTTCACATACCAAAATTCACAGGGAGCCACGCCGTTGTGGGCAATGAGAGGCAGGGCAGTATAGAGCTGTACTCGAGCGGAAATGTCCTGCTTGCAAGAGGGGTTTATGATGTGTTTGCAGTAGGGGGCGGTGGTGCAGGGGGCGACCCCGGTGGTTTTTTTGGCGGAAGTATGGGGGGCAGTGGCGGCTACACAGTTACACGCCTTGGCTGGAATGTGGAGTACAACGAGTATTTTGAGGTGCAAATAGGAACAGGCGCACCCGGCGCAGAGCTTGGGCAGAGCGCAGGCAGTAGCCATCTGCGCAGCGAGGGCGGTGAGGATGTGATAGTGGCACAGGGGGCCACGGGCGCTGTGATGGCGGAGGGTGAGATTTCGGTAAGCTCGAGCGGTGGCAGTGGCGGTGGCATAGGGGAAAAATCCAGAATACGGGGTTATGGCTATGGCGGCTACGGCGGCAGTGACGGTAGTGACGGACAGGACCACCCCGATGTGGAGTTTGTGCCAATAGAGGCAGGACATGGACAGGGGCAGGGTGGAACCACCCGAGCCTTTGGAGAACCGGGTGGGACGCTGTATGCAGGAGGTGGTGCGGCCGGAGTTTGCACAACCGAACCCGGCACCCTGCCACCGGCCGATGCAATAGGTATAGGTGGGGCAGGGGGTGGCGGCAATGGCGGTTATTACAGCGCCGATGCCACAACCTACGCCGGAGAAAACGGCACACCCAACACAGGAGGCGGTGGTGGCGGTGGGCAGAAATATCTGCAAAACGATATTTCAACCTGCGGCGATGGAGGATCGGGCATAGTGATTATACGTTGGAATCGTGAGAGCGAATAACAGGGAGGTTTAAGGGAAATGAAAAAGGCTGTAATTATTTTGGATGATGTATCGGCAAAACAAGGAACGGTTGTAAACCTGATTGAATATAGTGAAGTGAGCGGGGTTGCCTTACAGCTTGACCGAAAAAGAGTGCTGTGGGACTGCGGTGGGTACCGAGTGAATATCGGTGATAGATGGGTTGATGGGGTGTTTTTTAGAGAAAACCAGCCACTTAAACCTGCAAAAACTACAGCCGACGAGATTGAGACCCTGCGGCAGGAGCTTTCGCTTATAAATGGGGCGGTTTTGGAGCTTATGAATAACGGCATGGGGGGTGGGCGTGATGTTTGAGTTTTTACTGTACTGTATGACCAATAAGAACATCACCGAAGATCAGCTAAAGAGGTATGTTCCCATTTTTATCACGACCTCCGAGTTTGAAAAGATAATGACGGCCTGTAAAATGCAGAGCTCAGCGGAAGAATTAAACTTGTAGCGCTGTGTCCCAATGTTTTGGGGCGGCGCAACTATGAGAGGAGAATTAAAATGGGAAATCAATCGACAGGACTGCAAAAGGGTATAGTTGTAGGAGGATTTACTGCACTGACCGCCTGGCTTGGTATGTTGGCAATACCGATGTATATCCTTGTAGGACTGAATGTTGTCGATTATATCACCGGCCTTGTGGCGGCGCCCTATCGTGGGCAACAGCGCCAAAGCGGCAGGGGCTTTAGCGGCATACTAAAAAAGGTGTGCATGTGGTTTTTGGTGGGTATTGGCGGTGCGGTGGATTGGCTGCTTGTGTATGCCGCCTCCGACCTTAACATCAATCTACCCTTTAACACCCCGGTTGCCATTGCCGTGGCGGTATGGCTTTTAATAAACGAGATAATTTCTATCTTAGAAAATATAGATGATATTGGCGTAGCACTGCCCCCCTTCCTAAAACCACTTATTATGTGGGTTAAGCAGGGGACGGAATATGGCCAAGAAGTAGTAGGTAAGGAGAATTAGCGTAAAATATTACGCTAAAATATTATTTATAAGGCCTCGCCCGAGGACGGGCGAGATGCCAAATAAATCTCCATTCCATTCTAAGATTATTAAAACTATTTGTGCGATGCACACAGCGGAGATTTAGCGTAAAATATTACGCTAAAATATTATTTATAAGGCCTCGCCCGAGGACGGG
>CAYJGQ010000002.1:0-38672 GCA_964369885.1 uncultured Oscillospiraceae bacterium | reverse complement strand
TTAGCGTAAAATATTACGCTAAAATATTATTTATAAGGCCTCGCCCGAGGACGGGCGAGATGCCAAATAAATCTCCATTCCATTCTAAGATTATTAAAAACTATTTGTGCGATGCACAGAACGGAGATTTAATATGTCAAATAAAATGTTTTCGTCCGACAACTGGGATTTGCCACCCGAAACCGAGGTTGTGGATGTTAGAGGCGAGCGCATGAGCTTTGCTCAGCTTCGCGAAAACCATAAAAACGGTGTGTACGACAACTGGGAAAAAGAACTTTGGCAGGACAAAAAATAGGCTGTGTTTAGGAGCCTGTGGGCTTATAAACACAGCGCAGAGAACCTAAAGGAGGACACTCGACAGATGGCTAAAACAAGACCAACCGTGTGGATAGATCCGGGACACGGCGGTAAAGATCCCGGTGCGGTATCGCCCGGGGGACGGACCGAAAAGCAGGATAATTTAGTGTTTGCAGCGTCGCTTACCACGGCATTCAAGCGTCAGGGCTTTGATGTTGTAGCAACCCGAACCGACGACAAAACCATCTCGCTGACCCAGCGCACAAAAATCGAGAACCAAAACGATTGCGATCTGGCCATTTCCTGCCACCGCAACGGAGCGGCCAGCACCGATGCAAACGGCGTGGAAATTTGGATACACTCGGGCGCAGGGCAGGGTATTTGCAACTGGGCAGGGGACATGATAAAAGGCTTTGAAACAATTGGATTTAAGGTGCGTGGCGGAACATGCAACCCCGGTGTAAACCGTGGATATATTGCATCACCAAAGCAAAACTACTGGGTGAATGCCCAAACCCAATCCCCAAGTATGCTCCTTGAGCTTGGCTTTATGGGTAACGATCGTGACAACATGCTGTTTGATAAGCATCTTGGTGAGATTGCCGAGTATGTGGTAAAGAGTAGCTGTAAGTACCTTGGACGCAGTTACACCGCCGCCGCAACCGCTCCAAGCATCGGCGCTACCACAGAGCAAAACACAGCAGATGATGATCAGTACCAACAGGCCGCAAAAGAGCTTGAACAGTTGGTGCAAAAGTATGAGGAGGAGCGCAAGGCCCTTGTGGCACTGCTCGACCGCATCATAGCACTTCTTGGAGAATAAGCATAACTTTTTGCAGGCTGTCAGAGGATAGTCGCGCAAAAAAAGGAGCCCGAAAGGGCCCCTTACATAGCCGTCAATAAAATCGAGTGTTCTACCATCCTCCTCACACATGTAGTGAGGTTTTTTTATTTGGCAAAGCCGCGTGTTGCGGCAGAAAGGGGATTATAAATGGCAAAAACCTGGCGAGAGATTGAAAATGAAAAGATGAACGACTATTATAACAGCCAAAAAAGCAGTACAAGCAGTACAAAGAGCAGTGGAAGTAGCACCAAAAGCAGTGCGACCTCCTCGGGCAGTGGTGGTGCCACCGAGATAAGGCCGGGGGTTTACTCCTCAAATGATCTGCCCCAAAAGGGTGAGGTGGGTTACTACTACACCGGCTCGAGAAGCTCGGGAAGTGGAAGTTCAAGCGGTTCGAGCAGTGATGCCAGAAAGAGGGCCGAGGAGGCGCAAAAGGCCGCCCAGGAGGCTGCGCTGGAGGAGGCGGCACGCAAGGCTCAGACGGCGCAGGTAAACCAAAGCTATGACGATATTGTAAGGGAGGCATATGCCGACTACCGCCGAAACCGTGCCGAATTTGCACAGGATACGGCAGGGGTGTCGGCCGGTGCGGCCGATATGCTTTTTAGCGACAATGATCGTATTTACAGGGATGCACTGCTTATGGCTGAGCAGGAACGCAGGCAGGCAATAGCCGACATTGAGGCAAAACTTGAGGGAGCAGGAAATGTGGGACTTGTAAGCCTTGCCGACAAAATGAAGGCCTCACAGCTTGCCCTTGAGCAGGCGCTGGCCACCGGTGTGAGCATTTCGGCCGACACCAAGGAGGCACACCCATCGCTAAAACTCCCCGAGTTACAGCAGGACGAGGGCGGGACAGGCGGCAACACCGACATGTTAAGCCTTATTCAGGGGTGGCGTGATGGCATGGACGATGACGGCTTTTCCCGAATGATACGCATGGCCCTTGAGAGGGGGCAGATAAGCATGGAGGATTATGAGAGCTGGCAGAAGTCGGGAGGGTGAGGCGAAAACAGGGTACTGTTCATATTGAACAGTACCCTGTTTTTTGTTATTAGGCCGGTGTGCGATTTTGAAGCATTCCACGTTGATGCAGTGCCTTTATTATGCTGTAAAGCATCCAGGATATCAGCGGTGTAAGCACCAACTTGAAGGGGAGTTTTACAAGCAAAATGCCCATAAAAGCCTGCCCAAAAAATACCGACAACCACATGGAGTTTAGCAGTAAATTTATGCCGATGGAGATAATGGCTTCGGTTATAAGTACACGGCGGTAGGAAAGGTCTTTTTGGTGTAGCATGATGCCGTAGGTGTAGCCACGCAGTGCGGCCGACACAGTAAAACCGGGGAAGTAGGCCACGCCGGCCGAGTTTATGAGCATGCCCAGTGTGTCGCCGGCTATTGCGGCCACGGCACCCCATACAGGCCCCAGCATTACAGCACACATAGATGTGGCCAAAAACTGTAAACTTACCCTCTCAATGCCAAAGAGCAGTACCGAGAAAAAGCGTGTAAATATAATATCCATGGCCACAAAAAGCGAGGCCATAACAAGTGAGTGAACATAATTTCTTGATTTCATTTTATTCTTCCTTTACGGGGATAGGTGTAATGTTTTTTTCGCGACGTTCAAGAGCTTCGAGTATTAGTTGGCGCAAAACCGATGCCACGGGTATACCCATCAGCATTCCCACAATTCCCCCAAGGCCGGCCCCCACCGTGACGGCCAACAGCACCCAAAGTGCAGGTAGCCCCACCGAGGTGCCCACAACACGGGGGTAGATGAGATTGGATTCGAGCTGCTGTAAAACTATGATGAATACCACAAACCAAACGGCGTCCATGGGATCTACAAGCAGGAGTATTAGTGCACTTGGAATTGTGCCAAGTATTGGCCCCACAATAGGTATAAGGCTGGTTACAGCTATTATAACGCTTATCAGTGGTGCGTAGGCAAAGCCGAAGATGCTCATGCCAATAAAGCAAAGCAGACCAATTACAATGGATTCTATGCACTGTCCACCCACAAAGCTTGCAAAGGATTTATAGGTAAGCGTGATTACATGCAGGGTGGCGTCCGAGGCTTTTTGGGGTAAAAATCTAACTATTATGCGGCGGCATACCGAGGACATGCCCTCCTTGTCGGATAGCAGATAGATGGACACCATAAACCCAAGTATGGAGTCGACTATGCCACCTGCAAACCCTGTGGCCGCGCCCAATACCCCCATGCCCACCGTCTCAAGAATAGCTGGGATTTCCTGCACAAGATTTCTAAACTGGGTTAGCAAGAAGTCCTCAAGCCAAACTATATCGATAAGAGGGATTAGCCAATTTGAAAATGCAACTATGTTTTGATAATAACCTTCAAAATTGCCTACAAAAAGCTGAATGCTGTCGGCAAATTGAGGAATAACAAATATTGTAATGCCACCTACAAGTCCAAAAAACAAAATGTATACCGTTACTATGGCAAGCGAATTGCCAAGCTTGTTATAACGCCTGAAAACACCTTTGGAAAACAGCGGCTTTATCCTAACAAGCAGTAAATTAAGCACAAAGGCCAGGGCGCAACCCATCACCGCCGGACGAAGAATTCGAAGCAGGGTGCTAATTGCCAGCAACAGCTCGTCCCATCTTAGCAAAAGCATATAAAACAGTATGGCAAGGCAGGCGCATAGTAGTGATAGCCAAAAAGTTTTCTTGTTCATGTAGTCACCTCGATTGTATAAAAACTTGAGGGCACAGGCCCTGGTTGGGAATGTGCCCTCTTTGCTTACAGGTTAACTCTATAAAATTGTGGTGGTTTTGGGTGAAATATTACTTAAAATATCTGTTTAGAAGACCCTGGAAACCACAGCCGTGACGGGCCTCGTCCTTTGCCATTTCGTGCACGGTGTCGTGGATGGCATCAAGGCCAAGCTCCTTGGCACGGGCGGCCAGCTTTTTCTTGCCATCACAGGCGCCATGCTCGGCGGCCACACGCAACTCAAGATTTTTCTTGGTGTCGGCGGTTACAACCTCGCCCAAAAGCTCGGCAAACTTTGCGGCATGCTCGGCTTCCTCGTAGGCGGCCTTCTCGTAGTACATGCCAATTTCGGGGTAACCCTCGCGGAAGGCCTGACGGGACATTGCAAGATACATGCCAACCTCGGTGCACTCGCCTGTAAAGTTCATGCGAAGCCCCTCAAGAACCTCGGCATCAACGCCGTCGGCCACGCCAACGCGGTGCTCGTCGGCCCAGGCAATGGCACTGGTGTCCTGCTCTACAAATTTTTCGCTGGGGGCCTTACATTGAGGACAAACCGAGGGACGCACGCCGCCCTCATAAACATAACCGCAAATACTGCATACATATTTGTTCATAATTCATTTCTCCTTTTTTTATAAAACATTAATTAAAGAATAGCACAAAAATCCAATAAAATTCAAGTGTTGGGTGAATTAAATGTTTTTTTATTGTAAATTGGCGAATATTTTTTTACCTGTTTTCTAATAATAACCCTGTAACGCCAGGTCGTTGCAAAAATTTAACATGGAGGAAATACTCATGAATAACAAAAAACCAATGGATTCTACCAACAACGGAACAATGGATATGAACGATACCAAGAACCAGAGCGGTCATCCCACCAAGGAGAAGACCACCACAAACAAGAAGGAAAATCCTATGCAGAACAAGGCCGATGGCAACAACTGCAAATAAGTTATGCATAACAATAGGGCCGATGCGCAATGCATCGGCCTTTTTGTGTAAGGTTGTTTGGTTTAGCCTTAGCGACTAAAACGCTTGTTAAAGCGATCAACACGACCGCCGGTATCCACCAATTTCTGTCTACCTGTGAAAAAGGGATGACACTTAGAGCAAATTTCCACACGGATGTCGGATCTTGTGGAACGTGTCTCGATGGTCTCACCGCAGGCGCACTTTATGGTTGTGGGTACATAGTTGGGATGGATTCCTTCTTTCATTGCATTCACCTCTTTCGTATCCCAATCGTTACTGACCCATGATAGCACAAAGCAAAAAAAAATTCAAGTGTTTCGAGCTTTTTTTTAATACGGGGCGTTTTTTGGGATAATTTGCCTAAAAATTATACTGCTACCGACGCTACACGAACAATTTATTACCCATTGTAAAGGTATGCCACGGGGTGGCTGTTGGGCAGAGGCAAAAAATCCCCCCACAGCGCAGGGCCACTGTGGGGGATTTGCAGTTTTAGTCCACGCCCATTTTTTGCTCCATGGCGGCGGCAATGGTGTTTGCAAGCTCGGTTGACTGTTTTTTGCTTTGTCCACGTAGCGACAGATAAAGCTTTATCTTGGGCTCGGTGCCCGAGGGGCGCACCATGGCGGGGCCTATGCCCTCAAGGCCAAACTCCAACACATTGCTGGAAGCTATGCAAATGGGGGTTTCCACCCCATCACGAATGGTGACCGAGCGCAAAAAGTCGGTGATATACTCGACCTTATAGCCTGCCACCTCGGTGGGGGGGCTTTGGCGTAGCTGGTCCATCATGGAGGCCATTTCGGCCATGCCGTCGGCCCCCTTGAAGGTGTAACTGCGCACCATGTCGCAGTAGTGGCCGTGCTGGGCATATATGTCATCAATGGCATCGGCCAGGGTCTTGCCACGGCGCTTGTACCATGCGGCCATCTCGCATATTATCAGCGAGCCGTCCACGGCATCCTTATCACGAACATATCCGCCCGTCAAATAGCCATAGCTCTCCTCAAAGGCAAATATAAAGCGGTGACCCTCGTCCTTTTCCTCAAGCAGGCGTATCTGCTCGCCAATAAACTTAAAGCCGGTGAGCACAGGTATCATCTCAACCCCATAATGTTCGGCCACGCGGTCGGCCAGTCGGGTGCTCACCACCGAGCGGATGGTAACGGCGTTTTGGGGTAGTTTTCCGGTTTCCTTCTTGGAGCGGGCTATGTAGTCCAGCATCAGCACGCCCATCTCGTTGCCGGTTATAACTCGGGGCTCGCCGTTTTGACGAACCGCCGCCGCCACACGGTCGCAGTCGGGGTCGGTGGCCAAAAGCAGGTCGGCATCAATTTTTTCGTAAAGCTCAAGCCCCAACTTTAGCGCTTCAAGGGTTTCGGGGTTGGGGTATGGGCAGGTAGGAAAGTTGCCATCGGGCATTTCCTGCTCGGGAACTATTGTGATATCGGTCATGCCGATGGCCTTTAGCATGGTGGTTACACAACGTCGGCCGGCACCGTTTAGTGGGCTGTACACCAGCTTGAAGCCCGCCCCCTCACATATGCCGGGGTTAATCTGCTCCTCAAGCACACGGTTTATGTACTTATCCACAAAGCTGTCGGGTATATAGTTTATGCGCCCGTCGGCCATGGCGGCATCAAAATTCACCGTCTTTACATCCGAGAATAGATCTATGGAACCTATGTAACCCAGCACCTCATCGGCCGCCTCAAGCCCCAGCTGAGAGCCGGTGTCATCATAGGCTTTGTAGCCGTTGTACTGTGCGGGGTTGTGGCTGGCAGTAATGTTTACACCGGCCGCACAACCGTACTCCCTAACCGCAAAGGAAAGGGCTGGGGTGGGCATTAACTCCTTATATATATGTACCTTTATATTGTTGGCGGCAAAAATGCAGGCAACATGGCGGGCAAATAGCTCGGAATTTATGCGGCTGTCGTAGGCCACGGCAACGCATGGGTTGTCATAGTGGGCATTTACATAATTGGCCATGCCTTGGGTGGCCTGTCCCACGGTGTAAATGTTCATACGATTTGTGCCGGCACCCAAAATTCCTCGTAGGCCGGCCGTTCCAAAACTAAGCGGGGTGTAAAATCTGTCAAATATCTCCTCATCCTTGCCCGATATGCTCTCAAGCTCGGATTGCATGGCGGGATCTGTGGCTTTTTCGCACCAAATACCATAAAGTTGTGCTTCTGTCATCGTCTTCTTTCTCCCTCCGCATGAAAAATACAGGGAACAATAACCCATGTCCCACTGCTATGTAACAATAATACAGTTATGAATTGGCAATGTCAACGAAAAAAATGTAAATTATAAGGTAAATTTAGTACGGATGTGCTGTTTTATAGGCGTAATTTGTGATAATGTATACTAAGAAGGTCAAAACTGCACAGGGGAGGGGTTTTTATGTACTGTTCCCTTCATTCGTTGGGGACTCGGGGTATCGATGGATTTGTGGTGGAGGTTGAGGGCAACTTTACCTCCTCAATAGCAAGCTTTGACATTGTAGGCCTGCCCGACGCCGCCATAAAAGAATCCCGTGATAGGGTAAGGGCGGTGTTTGAGAATCTGGGCATATATTTTCCAAACGGCAGGGTGGTGGTAAACCTTGCCCCTGCACATATAAAAAAGTCGGGCTCGGTTTATGATCTGCCAATTTTGTTGGCACTTATAAAGCTGGGAGGACGGCTTAAAATAGACCTGTCGGGAATTGCCGTGGTGGGGGAGCTGTCGCTATCGGGTGAGGTGCGGCCTGTAATGGGGGCGCTATCCATGGTTATGGCGGCAAAGCAGGCAGGTTTTAGCAAGGTTTTTTTGCCGGCCGCAAACGCGGCAGAAGGCAGTGCGGTGGAGGGAATTGAGGTCTACCCCGTTGCCCATGCACAGGAAATAATTGACCACCTGCGGGGGGAAAAGGCCATACAAAAGGCCCCTGCGGTGGTGTTTAGTGGCGGAGTTGTTCCCATGGGCGGCCTGCCGGATTTTAGTCAGGTACGTGGGCAGGAGCAGGCAAGGCGGGCCCTTGAGGTGGCGGCGGCCGGGGGGCATAATCTTTTGATGGTGGGGCCGCCCGGCACAGGCAAAAGCATGTTGGCAAAACGACTTCCATCAATACTGCCACCCCTGAGCTTTGAGGAGGCCATAACCCTTACACGAATACACTCGGTGGCAGGAATACTGCCCGACAATGCGGCACTGGTGCAGGTGCGCCCATTTAGATCGCCCCATCACACCGTTTCGCCTGCCGGGCTGACGGGTGGGGGAAGCAATCCACTGCCGGGAGAGGTGTCGCTGGCCCACAGCGGTGTGCTGTTTTTGGACGAGCTCCCCGAGTTTGAAAAAAAGGCCCTCGAGGTACTGCGCCAGCCACTTGAGGATGGCGAGCTTACCATTTCAAGAGCGAGTGGGCGGGTACGCTACCCATGTGATGTCATGTTGGTGGCCGCCATGAATCCTTGTCCATGTGGTTATTACGGCCACCCAACAAGGGAGTGCAGCTGCAGTAAAAACAAGGTGGATAATTATCTTGGCAGGATATCGGGTCCGATGCTTGACCGCATGGATATACAGGTGGAGGTTGTGCCTGTGAACTATGAGGAAATGTCCTCACAGCAGGAGGGGGAGCGCTCGGCCGACATACGGCAGAGGGTGGCCCGCACAAGGGCAGCACAGCTTGAGAGATACAGGGGCAGTGGTGTTAGCTGCAATGCAGGGCTTACCCCCGACCTTATGCGCAGGCACTGCATACTAAGCGACGGGGCGCAGGGCCTGCTTCGTGCAGCCTTTGAGCGGATGGGCTTGTCGGGGCGCAGCTACGAGAGGATACTCAAGCTTTCCCGCACCATAGCCGACCTTGAGGGGTGTGACATCATAGACAGCGAGCACATCTCCGAGGCAATACAGTACCGCAGTCTTGACCGAAAGTACTGGCAGACAAATGGCTAAAACCCACCCTGGTTTGTGTGTGGAAAAATCCTAAATTTCCCTATATTTTGACAGGTTGCGCCATATATTTTAGCGTGATATAATTATCAGGTGGTTTTCTCGGGGTAATTGCCCCAGAGCTGACCGCCTGATTTTTAATTATTGCCCACAGTTTACCCCATATATATTTGGTGGGGTGGGTTTGGAAAATAAGTTTTACATAAACTGAAAACCTATATTTATAAGCCGTTTTTTCCATCACATTAAGATTATGGGAGAAAAACATGGCATAATTATGACCATGTTTCTATGGTGTGTTGTGTCTGTGGCAGAAAGGTATGATCCTACATATGAAACACAATATGATTAAAGTTTCAGCCTTAATTTTAGGCCTTGCTATTTTGTTTTGCTCCTGCGGCACCGCAGGTGGAGAGGACGAAACCTTTTACTATGATTTTACAGAGAATATAACCAGCCTGGACCCGCAGTTTGCCACACAGGACGAGGCTCATACAATACTCATAAACTGTATGGAGGGGCTGGTGCGCAAGACGGCACAGGGCGACATTGTGCCGGCGCTGGCCGAGGAAATAATCCTAAGCGAGGGGGACACGGTATACACCTTCAAACTGCGGGAGGATGCTATGTGGTCGGATGGCACGGCCGTGACCTCGCATGATTTTGCCACATCAATTTACAGGTTGTTTGGTGCGGAGCTATTCTCTCCCTATGTCGACTCGTTTTTGTCCATTGATGGGGCGGCCGAGGTCTATTCGGGCGAGGCCTCTGCGGGCTACCTTGGCATAAGTACCCCCGATGACAAAACCCTGATAATAAGACTTGAACAGCCCGACGCATTTTTTCTTTCGGCCATGAGCATGCCGGCGGCGCTGCCCTGCAAGAAATCATTTTTTGATGAGACAAGGGGACGATATGGCCTTGATCAAAATTCCTTGTTGTCAAACGGGCCATTTGTGCTAACTTCATGGAACGAACAGCGAATTGTATTGAGCAAAAACCCCGACTACTACGGCGAGGTTTTGCCGGCCGCCGCGGTGTTTTTTATCGAGCAGGAGAACCACCTACAGCGTCTGCTTGACGGCGACACCGATGCAGGGGTTGTGCCGACCGAAATGGTGGAGCAGGTCGCTGATAAGGGACTGAATTACCAGACGTTTGACAACAGCATTTGCGCCATTGCGTTTAACCAAAGCACCACGTTTTTTGCCCAGAGCGACATAAGGCGGGCGCTTCAGATGACCCTTGATCGTGAGCAGTTGTGGGAGGTGATGGCCGAGCAAACAGGCCCTGCAGTGGGCATAATTCCACCTACAACACAGCTGCCAAACGGCGAGCTTTACCACCAACTTGCAGGGGATAGCCTTAACCCTGTCTACAGTCCCGAAGCAGGGCACGCACTGTATCAGGATGCATTTACACGGTTTACAAGCTCCCCCGACCTGTCCAACCTAACCCTGCTTATTGTGGAGGATGATACGCATCAGATGCTAATGGCCTCGGTGATACAGCGTATGTGGCAGGAAAATTTATCGCTTTTTATAAACATAGAGATGTTGCCACAGCAGGAGTACGATAAGCGCATTAAAAGCCTTAATTACACCATAGCACTTGTTAATATTGTGCCCACAGTAAACGACCCAAGCGGAATTTTGGGGCAATTTGTGTCTGCCTCGGCCCTGAATGTGACGGGTTACCAAAATACGACCTACGATGAGCTGATTTGGGAGCTTTCGCTCTCGCGCAGTGTAGAGGACATGATAGAGCTGTCGGAGCGGGCCGAGGATATACTAATAGGCGATGCCGTGGTTATACCCATTTCGCTAAACACCACCTACTTTGCCACCCAAGACTCGGTGCGTGGGGTGGAGTACTCGCCCTATTCCGGGCGTGTGAACTTTACCATGGGGACAAAATAGGCACAGAGCATAATGTTTGAAAATAGAGCAATAAAACACAGTATGCACAGATATACATAGTAAAATAGCCTGTGTGCAGGGCGGTACACATATTTGCAGAATGGAGTTTTTATATGCAAAATCCCAGAGGCTCTAAAAACCTACTATTAACCCTTATACTCATCCTTTTAAGCATTGTGATTATAATTTGTGCGGTGCTTGTTGCGCGCAATATTTCGCAGTCGCCCGAGGGGGAGGATCGGCTGTCGTTGCAGGAAGCCCCCCAAAGTGATGCGCAGGCGGCAAATGCACAGCCAAATAGCGTAACCCCACCTGTACTTACACTCGGGGAGATGACACTGCGTCCCGATGATAGCTCGGACGAGGTGGTGACATGGGGCGAAGAGGGGATACCCCTGCCAAGCCTTGAGGGCACGCCGCTTGACATAGGCGCGGTTACACTGCAGCTTACCTCGGCCGAGAAGGCCACCGCCTTTGAGGGTGGGTATGAGGAGCTTATGGCGGCCGACAGACTGCCGTATGGCCTATACAGTGCCGAGCTTGTAGTTTCGTTTGATACCCCCACCGCCGAGGGGTTTGAGGGCAGTGCCCGCTACACATTCAGCCTTGATATTCCAAAACCTGCCCCCAGCGTAACCCTTGAGGGGCCGGGGCTTACACAGGGGCGCACGGCGCTTCTTCGTATGAGCGGTTTTGATGAGCAGAGCAGACCCACAATAACCACAGATTTTGGTTTTACCCCCACCCCCTACCGTGTGGGCGAGGACTGGATTGCCTACATTGCCGCGCCCTACTCAAAGGCTGTTGGCACATATAACATCACCGTGACGGCCCAGGGGCAGACCTACCCACTGCAGTGCGAGATAGCCGACGGCGGCTTTGTGGTGGATGAACCGTTTTGGGTTGAGATAGGCCCCGGGGTGGATGCGGCGGCCGCCAATGCCGAGTTCTCGGCCGTTACAAATCCGCTAAAGGCAGTGGGTGATGACACCATTTACTGGCAGGATGGGTTTGTAGTACCACTTGATGGGGAGCGCACCATCACAAGCTATTACGGCCATACACGCACAATAAACGGTTCGACCTCCAAGCATAGCGGTGTGGATTTGGCCGCACCAATTGGCACACCTGTGTATGCCCCGCAGGCAGGGCGTGTGCAGTTGGCGCGCTGGCTGGACCTAACGGGTTACACCGTCTGCATAGAGCATGGTTATGGCCTTAAAACATGGTTTTACCACCTTGACGGCGTTAACACCGAGGAGGGGGCAATGGTGGCAATGGGAGATCAGGTGGCCACAGTTGGCTCGACAGGTATTTACACCACCGGCCCACACCTGCACTGGGGAATGACGGTGTTTGGCACCTTTGTAGACCCAAACCAGTTTGTAAACGATCCGCTACTGCCCTAAAAATTTAGGAGTAGGTGGCAGCTGTATATCTGTATATAAAGTGCCACCTCTGCCCGTATGATTGGTGGGGGTGAATTGTTAGAAAAATTGGAGGATGCTTCCTGCTTAGAATAATTGAAAAATACTTTACAATGTGCTAAACTATGAAAATGCAGGAAAAGATCAGACGACTTTCAAAAATATAGTAAAACAAGCCACCGAAGGGACTGATTTATTATGATAACACTACATAATGAGGGACGCTACATTGAAAACGGGCAGAAACTTCTTCCCGCAGACTTTGCACCGAGTGCGACACAGGCCGAGCAGGCAAAAAACGCCACAATAGCGCAGGGAATACTGGCCGCACATGATCACGCAAATGGGGGAGAGGGCCTAAAAATCAAGTTTGATGCCATGGCCTCCCACGACATAACATACGTTGGCATAATTCAAACCGCAAGGGCCAGCGGACTTGAGCGGTTTCCTCTGCCATATGTGCTGACAAACTGCCACAACAGCCTATGTGCCGTGGGTGGTACAATAAATGAGGATGATCATCTGTTTGGGCTTTCGGCCGCCAAAAAATACGGTGGAGACTACGTTCCTGCCCATCAGGCTGTAATACATCAATATATGAGGGAGTGCTTTGCAGCCTGCGGTCGTATGATTTTGGGCTCGGACAGCCACACACGCTACGGCGCACTTGGCACCATGGCCATAGGCGAGGGCGGACCCGAACTTGTAAAGCAACTACTTGGACGCACCTATGACATTGCAAAGCCCCCAATTGTGGCTGTACTGCTTAGTGGCACACCACGGGCAGGGGTTGGCCCACAGGACGTGGCGCTGGCACTTATCGGCGCTACATTTGAGAGTGGATTTGTAAAAAACAGCGTGCTTGAGTTTGTGGGCAGTGGCATTAAAAACCTAAGTGCCGAGTACCGCTGTGGCATAGATGTAATGACCACCGAGACCACCTGCCTTTCCTCCATTTGGGCAACCGATGGCGTTATAGAGGAATACCTTGCACTGCATGGGCGTTTGGGCGACTACAAGCCCCTTGCTCCGGGTGCGCTTGCCTACTACGACCGTGTTATCGAGATAGATCTTGATAAGGTAGAGCCCATGATAGCTCTGCCCTTCCACCCCAGCAATACCTATACCGTTGCCGAGCTGTGCAAAAACCCCGGCGACATACTGCGCGCCGTCGAAATAGAGGGACGCCGCCAGCTTGAGCTTGAAAACTTTACCCTGACCGACAAAATCCGCGAGGGCAAACTGTGGGTAGATCAGGGTGTTATTGCAGGATGTGCAGGTGGCACATTTGAAAACATCTGCGCCGCAGGTGATATTCTGGGCGGCAAGAGCATTGGTGCCGATGAATTTGCCCTGAGCGTCTACCCCTCCAGCCAACCTGTGTTTATGGAGCTTATGAAAAACGGCAAGCTCTCCGACCTTATGGCGGCCGGTGCCACCGTGCGCACGGCGTTTTGTGGACCCTGCTTTGGCGCAGGCGATGTCCCCGCAAACGGAGATCTTTCCATTCGTCACTCCACCCGCAACTTCCCCAACCGTGAGGGCAGTAAACCCTCGGGAGGACAGATTGCCTCGGTGGCACTTATGGATGCACGTTCCATTGCCGCCACCTCGGCCAACAAGGGCCTCTTAACCCCTGCCACCGAGTGGTCGGGCGGTTACAGCAACCCCAAATATTACTTCGACAGCAGTATATACGAAAACAGGGTCTACCACGGCTCGGGCAAACCCGACAGCTCCTCCGAGCTTCGTTTTGGCCCCAATATAGCCGATTGGCCCGACATGCAGCCCCTAACCGACAATCTGCTGCTTCGTGTGGTTTCCTATATAACCGATCCCGTAACCACCACAGATGAGCTCATCCCCTCGGGTGAAACCTCCTCCTACCGCTCCAACCCACACAAGTTGGCCGAGTTTACCCTTTCCCGCAAGGACCCCGAGTATGTAGGCCGTGCAAAGCAGGTGGCCGCCCTTGAACAGGCACGCCTTAGCGGTGGGGACAGGCAAAACATCCTGCAGGCCTTTGCACAGGCGGATGCAGAGGTTCGCGACAGCCTAACCTCTGCCCTTGAAAAACTGCCAAACGGCAAGGAGATTACCACCGATGACTGCGGTATTGGCAGTGTGGTTTACGCCAAAAAGCCGGGCGACGGCTCGGCTCGTGAGCAGGCCGCCTCCTGCCAAAAGGTACTGGGCGGTTGGGGCAACATAGCCGAAGAATACGCCACCAAGCGTTACCGCTCAAACCTTATAAACTGGGGTATGCTACCCTTCCTGTGCGAGGGCGAGCCTAAATTCTCCCTTGAAGATTGGGTGTTTGTGCCCGACATCCGCACAGCTGTGGCCGCAAAATGGGAGAACATCCCGGCCTATGTGCTGGGTAGCGAGGGCCGACAGGAAATCACCCTAAAACTTGGTGCACTCACCGATGACGAGCGTCAAATTATCCTTGACGGCTGTCTTATCAACTACTACCGCAACGAAAAATAATATAGTACCAAAAAGCAAAAAGATATGCGCCTACACTAAAACGGCGCATATCTTTTTTTGCCCACAAGGCCGCACTAAATTCAAAGCCCCAATATATTTATGAGTAGCACAAGGCTGTAAAGCAGTGGTTGGTGCAGTAGGTAAATCCACAAGGAATGCCGCCCCATCCAGTCAAGTGGTGGGAGGTGTTGCGCCACTACCCAGCGTGGTAAATCACTGCGCATAAGCCACCGCCCGACAAATGATCCGCATAAAAACAGCAGTCCCCAGGGGAGCAGTGGGAAGTAGTCGCTTGAGCGAAAATTTGGGGAGGGAAGCCCTATCAAAAAACCAAGTGGATGCACATACCACTGCTGCGGGAGATGTAGTATATAAGGTGGCAGGCCAAAACCACCAAAGGGGAGGGGGTAGCAAAGGGCAAACAACAACCCAAAACCCACAACCCCACCCACCGTGGGCAGTTTTTGTAGGTGGGTTTTGCATAGGGCGTATATTATCATGGAGCTACCCAGCAGATGAAGTATGCCAAAGACCACCATCTGCCCCTGCCCCATAAAACCTGTTATGAAGGAAAGCAGAAGGCCAAACCCCACGGCCTGTACACCACGCCGCAGGTTATCACGGCTAAAATTACAGCACACCCCCGAAATAAGTATGAATACCCCTGCAAAAAACGGCTGGAGAAAATTCATTATCGGGTGCTCAAAGAGCCAAAACTCACGCCCAAGCAGATATACCCAATCATAGGCCGCATGGTAGGCCACCATGAGCAAAAGACACAGGCCGCGCAGTTGGTCCAGCAGTGCTATTCTTTGCGGTTTTTGTTTTGCCACACAATCACCCCCAGGTGTAAGTTTTGGCAAAACTTTGCAAAACATACGCCCCAAAGTGTGGCCAAAAGCTTGGGGCAGCAGGTATGTGCAGGCTAAATAATGCAAGAATGAGAGTTTTTTAAAGACCACGGCACAGATACAAAGGGGTCGAAAAAACCGCCCACCCAAGAGGGTAGGCGGTCTGTGACTAAATTACAGGGTGCTATTTGGGGGTGGGGTTTGCGGATCTTCCTGCGTGGGGAGGCTCTGCGCTGTGTCGGCCGCACCAAACTGCTCTGTCGGGGCGCTTGTGGGAGAGGCCGCCTCGGGGGTGGGCAAAATTTCGGCCGCAGTGGCCACCTCGGGGGTGGTTTGGGCCTCGGCGGCTTTGGCCTGCTTTTGCTCGGCAATTTCCTGTTTTTTGGCGTTTTTCTGCTCACGGTACTTAAAGTAAAGCATAAGAGGACGGGCTATTGCAATGCTAAGCACCATGGCCAGCGCCGCCTCGGCAAGGCCGTTTGTGGCCACAATACCAATTAGGAAGATGCCAAGTGCCGAGTATCCAACCTCGGCCGCCGTGGCATAGGCCTCGCCAAACATCAGGTAAATTCCGCCAAGCACAAGGGCTGTGTTGACCAGCGAACCCACCACGCCGGCTGCGCCGCAGGAGATGTAACCCTTGGTGTCCCAACGCGCGGCAAGCCTATAAACAAGCGCCGCGGTAACGCCTATGAGCACACGGGGGACAATGGCAATTATCAAACTGCGAAGATCTCCGCCGTCCTGACCCGGCACCGGAATGACGGGGGAAAAGACAAAGGAGGTCACGGCCGGCTCCATTGTGTTTTTGATGATGCTGGTTATGCCCATTGTAAGGCCAAGTAATGCACCTGCACGAGGGCCGAGCAGTATTGCACCTATTATAACGGGAATGTGCACCGTTGTGGCCTTGATTATGACGAGTGGAACATACCCAAGCACGGGAACAAAGGATACAACTACCACAATGGCAATCATAAGCCCAAGTTTTACAAGATACATTGTATTTTTTTGTGTGGTCATAAAAAATAACACCTCCGGGTTAAGTATATCTACCTAATAGCTTATGCTATAAAGGGATATGTTTTAAGCTAATTATAGATTAGTTTGTCCCATTGCGCAAGGCAAAAAAGGGATATTATGCCATGAAACTGTGAAAGGGAGGTCAAGTTTTGGCCTACATCTTATTTTTTACATACTTTTATGGTATAATGGTCTGCATAAATAACGGAGGTGCCACCATGACAAACAAAGAACGATTTTTACAAATAATAAATGACAATGTGACCCGAGAGGGCATATCCGAGCTTATGACATGGCTTGAGGGCACCGACTTTTTCACGGCACCGGCCTCAACACGCTACCACTGTGCCTGCCCCGAGGGACTATTAATACACAGCCTAAATGTATATGATGTTATGATGGAGCGCCACTTTGACCCCGAAACCGACAGCCCCGAGAGCTTTGCACTGTGTGCGCTTTTTCACGATCTTTGCAAGGCGCAGTTTTACAAGCTGAGCAGTCGCAATGTAAAAAATGAGAAGACCGGTGCATGGGAAAAGGTTCCATTTTATACAATTGAGGACTCCTTCCCATACGGCCACGGGGAGAAATCGGTATACCTTATAGAACGTTTTGTGCGACTTCGCCCAAATGAGGCCACGGCGGTGCGCTGGCACATGGGTGGTTTTGACGAGGCTGTAAAGGGCGGAAGCTTTGCCATAAGCCTTGCCTTTGATAAATACCCACTGGCGGTAAAACTACATCTGGCAGACCTTGAGGCCTCCTACCTGCGGGAAAAGGGAACCTCGGTTATGCGCAAGTGATAATAAGGAGAAAACACAATGGATTTTAAGGCCTTTACAGAATATGCAAATCGTCTTTCGGGATTTAATTATCACAATGGAATACGCATTGTGCGTGTGGAACTTGGCTTTTCCGAGGTGGAGGTAGAGCTTACCGCCACCACCTCAAACAACCTTGGGGCGGCACACGGAGGGCTGATATTTGCACTGGCCGACACCGCCGCAGGTGTGGCCGGCAAGTCCCACGGCCGACATGTTGTGACCCAAAGTGCCTCGGTGAGTTATATGCGCCCCGCTGTGGGAGAGAAACTGCGTGCCGTGGCACGTCAGCGCCACCACGGTTCACGCACCGCAGTTTATGAGGTTGAGGTGCTGACCGATACCGATGCCGTAGCGGCCGTGATGACCTTCAACCTGTTTTTGCTGGACAAGCCCATAACATTTTAATCCAAAGATCTATTTCCTAATTTTTCATGGCAATAATTTCGACAAAAAGTGACACATATTTTATAGCCATACAAATAATACATAGGACTTTGGAGATGGTTTTATGCGCCGACTATTTGCAAAATATAGCCCCATAATGACGGCTGTGGCCGCCGTGATGGTGCTTACAATTATAACCACCGGATGTGCACAGGGGCGTACCCCTCCGGGTGCAGACCAACAGCCACAAAGCAGTTCCCAAAGCGACATATGGCAGGAGCCGGCTGTTGAGGCCCTTGCCCCTACCCCACAGCCCGAGGAGTCGCAGGACCAAGTCCCCGACGAGCCATTGCCACCCCCAAACGACATGCCCGACATGCCACAAGAAATTTTAGAGGAGCTTTCCCAGCTGTCGGATGAGGCAAAACCCTGGGGGTCGGGCGGCCCGGTGGACGAGCTTGGCCGCTCGGTGGGAGCGCTTAGCTACAACCAGCTGTACGGCCACTATGGCGCCACATTTGTTGAGCAGGACAGCGATGATATATACCTAACCTTTGATCTTGGCTATGAAAACGGCTACACCGATGATTTTTTGGATGCCATGGCTCAGCGGGATGTAAAGGGTGTGTTTTTTGTTACGGGCGGGTATCTGCGCAGTGAGCCTGAAATGGTGCAAAGAATAATTGATGAGGGGCATGTGCTGGGCAGTCACAGTGACGGGCACCCAAACATGACCACCATAACCCTGTCCGAGGCCTACGATGACACCAAGGCTATACACAACGCCATCACAAATCAATTTGGCTACGAGCCAAAGCTCTACCGCTTCCCCGAGGGTGTGTTTAATGAGCAACTGCTGTATATGCTACAACAAAGCGGATATAAATCTGTGTTTTGGAGTTTTGCATATAGGGACTGGGAGGTTGATAACCAGCCCGATCCGCAGGAATCGCTTGCAAAGCTTGTAGACTCGGCCCATCCGGGAGGTATATACCTTATACACACCGTTTCCTCCACCAATGTCCAGATTATTGGCGATGTTATTGACGGCTTTGAAGAAAAAGGATTTAAAATCGGCGATCCAAACGACCTTATATAAAAACACAAAGTATACGTTTTCTACATTAGGTATTAGCCTACCAATGTGGGAGGGTATACTTTTTATTTTGCACAAACCGTAAATTTAATTGTAAATGACGAGAACTTTTGGTATAACTGCGAAGTGGCGAAAGTTGAGTTTTTTTGTCTTGACCTTTGCCAAGAAATATGATAGTATATCCATGCATAAACATCGGCACTCATCAATAATTGCCGCTGTTTTTTTGTGCCATTAAATCTTACATGGGCAAAAAATGGCTAATTTATAACGTTTTTTAAGCATACATGACATCATATTTTAAAGCGCCACCGCTTTAATTGAGTGTATGTAGTCGTGAAAAATATAGTATTGAGCAGACTTAATTTTACATTTTTTGGCATAATGCCATTTTTTTACCAAAAAAATTATCAAATTAGTTTTTTATATTGCAATGCGTAATATACAATGATACAATGACATCAAGATACGCACCATCACAGCTATGTGTGACAATGTATTTAGATAATGTTTACAGAGTAAACCTTGGAAAATAATATTACATGAATTTCGCTCTTGAAAAACTGTGCACTTTCAAATACAATACATTATGCAGCAGCTCAGTAATTGCTTATGTGTTGAGACAATATCTTTAAATAGGAAATCGACATTCGTCTGTTTAGGGGCTGGAAATTTGAGTGCCCGTGTGCATGATGGATGTTGTTTGCCTACCCAACAGTAAAATGCCCCCAAGGCTTGCTGTGACGGGGGAGATGTAATTCGTAAAATTTCCATCAATACCTTATTAATAGAAGGGGTGGCTACAATGGTTATAGAAACTCCCAAGAAGTATCGTTTGGGCGACTTGCTGGTGCTTAGAGGTGTTATCACCGAAACACAACTACAGGAAGCTCTTGATCTTCAGCGAAAAGTAAAACGTTGGTTGGGCGACTGCCTGATCGAGCTTGGTCTTGTTACCGACAGCGACATCGCCGATGTGCTTCAGGTTCAGCTTGACATACCTCGTGTTGATCTGCGTGGTTTGCAAATTGATCAAGAAATAATCGGCCTTATACCGGGCTCGGTGCTTCGTCGACACAATGTGCTGCCCTTGGGTTACAGCGAAGCAAGCCCCAATGTGTTGGTGCTTGCCATGTCCAACCCTCTGGATATGCCCGCACAGGATGATATATCCATTATTACCAACTGCCTTATTGAGCCACGCATTGCCACCATTGGCGAGATTAACAGCGTGCTGGATAACTTTTTTGGCAAGAGCGAGGCCATGCTTGCCGCCGAGGAATACGCCCGTCAGCGTGAGGAACTGCGTGAACAGCTTGACGAGGAGGAAAACTTCGATCAGGCCGACCTTGACAGTGCCCCCATTGTTCAGCTTGTGCGCTCCATTATTGAGCAGGGCGCACGTCAGCGTGCCAGTGATATTCACTTTGACGCGCTTGAAAAACGTGTGCGTATTCGCTACCGCATAGACGGCGTGCTAAGCGATAGAATGAGCTACGACATAACACTTTTGCCGGCACTTGTAACCCGTGTTAAAATCTTGGCCGGTATGGACATCTCGGAAAAGCGTAAACCTCAGGATGGGCGTATGTCCACCGTGGTTGACCGTGCAGAGTACGACATCCGTGTATCGGTACTGCCTACAAGCTTTGGCGAAAAGGTGGTTATGCGTCTGCAGTCGGTTGTGGGACTGCTGCGCACAAAAACCGAACTTGGTATGCAGGAGTGGGAGCTTAAGAAGTTTGACCACATCCTGGCAAACCCCAACGGCATGATTCTGGTTACAGGTCCTACGGGTAGTGGTAAGTCCACCACCCTGTATTCAGCCATAAGCGCCCTTAACACCGAGGATGTAAACATCATCACGGTTGAGGACCCCGTTGAGGCCAATATTCCCGGCATCAATCAGGTGCAGGTTAACACCAAGGCCGACCTCACATTTGCAAATGCACTGCGCTCCATCCTGCGTCAGGACCCCGACACCATAATGGTGGGCGAGATTCGTGACGAGGAAACGGCGTCCATTGCCGTACAGGCCTCAATAACAGGTCACCTGGTGGTTAGCACACTGCATACAAACAGCTCGGCCGCCACAGTAACCCGTATGCTTGAGATGGGTGTTGAGTCCTACCTGTTGGCCGACTCGATTGTTGGTATTTTGGCACAGCGCCTTGTGCGCCGTTTGTGCACCTCCTGCCGTCGCCCCAGAACGGCAAACGCCGCCGAAAAATCGTTACTTGGAATACCGCAGGATCAAGAGGTAACCCTATATAGTGCAGAGGGTTGTCCTAAGTGTGGCGGTGTTGGATACTTTGACCGTATAGGCGTATACGAAATTATGGAGATAACCCCCGAGCTTCGTACCCTTATCACCAACAAGGCCTCAACCGAGGAGATAAAGGATGAGGCGGTGCGTTGTGGTATGCGCACACTTCGTATGAGTGCGGCCAACTGTGTAGTGGATGGCATTACCACCATTGAGGAGATGCTCAAGGTTTCGTTTGATGACTAAAACCGACATATTTTGTTTGACCGGTAGCATTTGGGTAGTATTTTTCGCAAAAACCCAAAAATAGCTAAACATTATAAATTGTCGGTCGATATTTGGTAGGACTGACAAACATAATTTGATGGGAGAGTAATCTCTATGCCGAATTTTACAGAGCTAATTTCGCTTGCAGTACAAAAGGAAGCCTCGGATTTGCACCTGACCGCAAACCTCCCCCCGGTAGGACGAGTTCATGGACATCTTGTGCCACTCTCCTCCACCGCTCTTAGCGCAGCTGACATTCAGGACGTGGTAAGAGGCGTGGCAAACAAAGAGCTAATGACCGTTTTAACCGACCGTGGTGAGGTGGACTTTGCACACTCGGTTGAGGGGCTTGGGCGTTTTCGTATCAACGTTTTTTCCCAAAAGGGAAGCTACGCCATGGCCGCCCGTGTGCTTAATGCACGCATACCAAATCCGCAGGATTTGCGCCTGCCCACCCCCGTGGTGGATTTGTGCGACAAAAAGCGCGGACTGGTACTGGTAACCGGCGCTACGGGTAGTGGTAAGTCCACCACCCTTGCAAGTCTTATAAACGAAATAAACAGCAAGTACAACAAGCATATAATCACACTTGAGGACCCAATAGAGTATGTGCATCAGCACAAAAAATCTGTGGTAAATCAGCGCGAGGTCGGCAGCGACACACACAGTTTCCCAAATGCTCTGCGTGCCGCCCTTCGTCAGGATCCCGATGTAATCCTTGTGGGAGAGATGCGTGACCTTGAAACCATCTCGATTGCCGTAACGGCGGCCGAAACAGGACATCTTGTTTTCTCGACACTGCATACCGTGGGTGCGGCCAATACAATCGACCGTGTAATTGACGTTTTTCCGCCCCACCAACAACAGCAAATACGCATACAGTTGGCCGATGTGCTTGAGTGCGTGGTGTCACAGCAACTTATGCCCACCGCCGACGGACAGGGCCGAGTGGCCGCCTTTGAGGTTATGCTTGGCAACAATGCCGTGCGCAACAACATACGTGAGGGCAAGACCTACCAAATCCCCTCTGTTATGCTTACAAACGCAAAGGCCGGCATGACCACAATGGATGATTCGCTGTTTAGCCTTTACCAATCGGGCGACATTACAGCCGAGACAGCACTGCTGTTTGCACAGGACAGGGTAGCGCTTTCAAAGCGTGTTATCATGTAATATTTGGTTATTACATTTTAATCCTTATATATATCAACTTTTTTCATAACATCAACTTAAAATTCATAATAAAAGGGAGGGGTATATATTGCCCAACTTCTCTTATGTCGCAATTGACCGCGACGGCAAACAAATTAAAGGTGTGATAGAGGCCGCCGATGCACAGCAGGTAACCGCTGCGCTTAAGGGTGAGGGTAAATTCCCGGTTGATATAGCCGAATCGGGGGTTATGAACCGTAGCCTTAATGTAACGCTGTTTGAATCCAAGCCAAAGCCCCGTGATTTGGCTGTATTTTGCAGACAGTTTGTAAGTATCTCGGCGGCAGGTGTGCCCATTGTGTCTGCACTTGAAATGCTGTCCGAGCAAACCGAAAAGGAAAATCTGGCCCGCGCAATTGCCGAGTGTCGCACCTCAATTCAGTCGGGTAATTCGTTTACCGAATCCCTGCGCGAACATCCCAAAATATTCCCAAGCCTTTTGTCCACCATGGTGGCGGCCGGTGAGGAATCGGGTAGCCTTGAGACCTCATTTGCACGAATGGGTACCCAGTTTGAAAAAGATGCACGCCTAAAGGCCATGGTGCAAAGAGCCTCTATATACCCCATCATTGTTATAGTTGTAGCCTTTTTGGTGGTGGTGGCCATGTTGGCCTTTGTTATTCCAAACTTTGAAAAGGTTTTTAACGACATGGGCACCCAGCTGCCTGCCCTTACAAGGGCGGTAATTGCAGCAGGTAGATTTATGCAGGCCTATTGGTGGGCCGTTATACTTGGTGTGGGGCTGGCTGTGTTTGGTACATTTAGGTTTTCCAAAACCGCCACAGGACGCCAAACGTTAAGCGGCCTGCAACTAAAACTGCCCCTGTTTGGCAAGCTTACCACAAAAACAGCCGCAGCACGTATAAGCCGAACCCTGTCCACCCTGTTGGCGGCCGGCATACAGCTGCCCGAAGCGCTTGAAATTGTGTCGCGCATGATGGACAACGTAAAATTTAGGGATGCACTGCTTACCGCGCGTGATGATGTTATGATGGGTATGCCACTTTCCGAGCCATTTGTGCGCGCCGGCATATTCCCACCGCTTGTTTGCCATATGACCCGCATAGGTGAGGAAGCCGGTGACCTTGACAACATGCTGGCCACCCTTGCCGATTATTACGACGAGGAAGTGGAGAATACCACCGCCACAATTATGGCGGCTCTTGAACCTATCTTGATTATCGTTTTGGCAATTATTATAGGCACAATAGTGCTTTCCATAATACTGCCCATGACCGATATGTACACCGCGCTGGATAACCTGTAATATTTGTATAGGCATCACGGCAAGAACACGACCCCCAAATAGAGAAAGGATTGTAAAATGCAACTTTCACGCACTAAAAACAAGCTTCTTAAAAACCACAAGGGATTCACATTGGTAGAACTTATCATCGTGATTGCAATTATAGCCGTACTTGCGGCAGTGCTTGCACCGAGATATCTGCAATATGTTGAGCGTTCCCGCCAGTCCAATGACCTACAGGTGGCCACCAACATTATGAGGGCTGCCACCGCCGCCATAGCCGACCCCAAAAACGATGCAGGCTCAGATGAAGTCTACACAATTGTCTGGTCCACAGCCGCCGCTACGGGTGTATCGCTGGACATCACAGGTACAAATTCCGACCTTATCCATGCCGATGTGCGTGAGGTAATGGGTTGGCCCACCGCAAGCGATGTTGATACAGCAGAATCCGCAGCAGGCAGAGCACAAAGTCTGGCCTTTACCATCGATAGCTCGACAGGTCAGGTGGAGGTTGATGCCACACGAAGCAGTGGCTGGATTGACGAAATAGGATTGACCCCCTAAGCGGCATAAAAATTTAAGCAGTTTTTTCCCGCCAATACCTAAAGAGAGTATGGCGGGTCAAAATAAAAAAATTGAAGGGAAGTTTTTGAAATGAAGTTTTTTGAGAAAGTCTACAAAGCACGTAAGAACAACAAGGGTTTCACGCTGGTTGAGCTGATTATAGTTATTGCTATTATCGCAGTATTGGCCGCAGTTCTTGCTCCCCGTTACCTACAGTATGTTGAGCGTTCGCGCCAGTCCAACGACCTTCAGGTTGCTACCAGCATTATGAGAGCCGCTACTGCCGCTGTGGCAGACCCCAACAATAACGCAGCTCCCGGTGGTACCTACACCTTTACCTGGTCTACCTCAGGTGATGCCCCTACTCTTGAGATTACTGACACTTCTGCAAACGCAGATGACATTCTGGAGAGCACCGCAGAAGTTATGGGCTGGGAGATTGCAACAGGTGGTAGCGCTACCGGCACCGAGACTATAGTAGTTGACGACGCCGAGTCGGCAGCAGGCAACAGCGCTGACTTTATCTTCACCATCAGCATGACCGACGGCAACGTAACCATGGCTTCCGCCTCTTTGGGCACCAATGGCGCCGCTTGGGGCACCGCCGGTGTAGGCATGGACTACCCCACAACCTAAACTATACACCCTAAAGTTATAATTTAAGAATGTTTCCCACACCCGACGCGCCGCCCTGCGGCGTGTCGGGTAGGGTGGCATTTTGGCCCGGTATAACACTGGGCCTAAAACCTGCTCCTTGTGCAGGGCAGGCGGTGGGGCGGTACCCACAACCCCTTGCTTAGTTTTGCCACGCACTTTGCACCATGACTATTCTTGTAAATTGTGCGATTAATTAAAAGCACAGCACCATGGCGGTGCCTAAACAGCAATAGGCCAAACCTTATGGCCACAAGCATTACAATGGCTTTTATGAGCTATGCCCAATATCTGATGGCTTTATTTTATTTTTGATAACCCGTCCCGAGTGGACTTTTTATAATTTGATTACACCCAAGGCCGCCGATGCGGCGTTCACAGCACCGAATACCTATGCACTACCTGAAAGGAAAGTACCCTATGGATACACTCCTGCTTCCGTTTTATGTCATCGTGGGCCTGTTTGGGCTTGTGGTGGGGAGCTTTTGCAATGTATGCATTTTGCGCATACCACTTGGTGAGGGGGTTGTTGTAAAATCCTCCCACTGTATGAACTGCCAAAAGCGGTTGCGCTTTTGGGAGCTTGTGCCGCTGTTCAGTTATCTGTTTTTGCGGGGCAAATGTTCGGCATGTGGGTATAAAATATCCCCACAATACCCCATTGTTGAGGCCGTAAATGCGGCGCTTTGGGTGGTGGTTTCCCTAAACTTTGGGTTGTCATACGACACCCTGCTTGGTTGCCTTTTAACCTCGGCGCTGTTGGTGCTGTCGGTCATTGACCTACGCACACGCGAAATTCCCCCCTCCACCACTATATTCATAGCAATACTTGGGGGGGCGCGCCTTGCACTAAACCTTTCGCAGTGGCAAAGCCACCTAATTGGCGGAGTAAGCGTAGCCGGATTTTTAATGTTGCTTTTACTGCTTTCGGGCGGTAGGGCAATAGGCGGCGGCGATGTTAAACTCATGGCCGGTTGCGGACTGTTTTTGGGACTTTGGAACACACTGCTGGCCTTCATGCTTGGATGCGTGGTGGGATCGGTGGTTCATATAATCCGCATGAAATTTTTCGGCGCAGGCCGAGATCTTGCCATGGGACCATACCTGGCACTTGGGGTATGGGTGGCATTTCTGTGGGGCGACAACCTGATAAACATGTACATTAAATCACTGGGAATATAAACATTATAGCAAGGAGTTGTTTGCTTAGATGGCGAAAAAAATGCTGGTCCTTGAAATCGGTGACAGACTTACAAAGGTCTGTGTATCGGTTAAAAAGGGCAAAGGAACACGAATACTAAATAGTTTTTACTTTGATACCCCAACAGCGGCAGTGGCCGATGGACAGGTGCTTAGCACCGCCTCCATGGTTCAGGCACTGTCACAAAAATGCTCTGAAAACGGTGTAAGCGGCGTAAAAAACGTGCTGTTTGTGCTTAGCTCTTCCAAAATAATAAGCCGTGAGGCTGTGTTTCCTCCTGTAAAGGAAAGACAGCTTACAGCCATTGTACGGGCCAATGCCATGGATTACTTCCCCATAGACATTGCCCACTATGAGCTGTCCCACACCGTGCTTGGGCAAAATACCGAGGATGCACAGCAGGGCAACAGGGTGCTAATTACCGCCGCACCCCGTCTGCTACTCCAAAGCTATATTGACCTTGCCAATGAGCTTGGACTAAACGTACTGAGCTTTGACTATGTGGTAAACAGTCAGCATCAACTCTACAAGATGCTACCCTGTCGTGGCATAACCATGTTTGTAAGCGTAGGCGCACGCCAGACCTTTACCTCATTTGTGCGTCACGGCGCACAACTTTTACAGCGCACCGTGCCATTTGGCGGCGACGATGTTATAACAAGTGCACTGCAACTCTCGGGCAACGAGGGCGAGTCCTTTAGTCAGGGCATTGCATGGTGCCAAGATCAAAACTGGATCAGAGCCAACATTACCCCCGAGCAGTACAACGAATCCACATACCGTGTGGTAAACGGCGTTGTAAAGAGTGCGGACTTCTTCCGCTCCACCTATACAGGCAGTACAATTGACCGCGTGGTGGTTGTGGATTACTGCTCAGGTGTTGCCGGACTTACTCAGGCCATATCCACCGCCATGGGTGTTGGGGCCGCAAAACTTGAAGAACTTCCCGGCGCATCCTCCTTGATATCGGGGACAGATGTTTCGTTCTATGCCTCGAACATTGGCGCAACCATAAGTCCTCTGGGGCTTGTGCCGGCCGATGCAAAGCAAAAAACCCTGCGCAAAAGCGGCGAAAGCAGTAGCGGCGGCATGGTTATCCCTGTGTTTGTATGCATTTTGTGCATAGTTGTGGGCGTGGCAATCTCGGTATCGGCACTGCTTAACTTCTACGCCACAAGCGCCGAAATTGATGCCATAAATGCCCGAATTATTGAGCTTGCTCCGGCCGAACAGGCCTACAACACCTATGTTGAGTACAGCGCGATGGAGGGTAATATAAAAACCCTTGAGGGGCATGGTATAAATAACAATGCCGCCCTGCGCGCCTTCCTTGAGGAGCTTGAGGCCAAGATGCCCTCCAACCTTCTGCTTTTATCGGCCAGCTGTGACAACTTTGGTGTTGCAATGAACATCGAGGTTGGCACAATGGAGGATTCAGCAGTGGTGCTATCCCAGATGAGAACCTTCTCGAGTATTGAGCAAATAGGCGTGAGCTCCATCACCGAATCGGTAAACGATTTGGGCGAGCCCATAGTGGCCTTCTCGATAACCTGTTCGTACTATCAGCCCGAGGTTGAGGAGGAAACACCTCCCGTAGAGACCGAGCAACCCACCGACGACGAGATAGCCCAACTTGAAGATGAGCTTGTGTAACACAAGGAGGAAGAAGACGTGAGAATTACTGATAGAAACAAAAAACTTTTGATTATACTGTCGGGCGTGGTTATTTTCATAGCGCTTTTCTTTGGGGTGTACAGCCCCTTGGCCGAGGCGGTAAGACAAAACCACGAGGCCATAGCGCAGCTGCGCCCACGCATGGACACCCTTGAGGAGTACAACCGCAACCTTACCCTCTACAAGGCGGAAAATCAGCGCATATGGGAGTATATCCAGAGCGAAACCGCAACATATCCCGCCTACATCCGCGAGGAGGATTTCCTGCTTTGGATATTGGGGCTTGAGGATTTTGTAGGTTATGATCTTAACATGGTGGCATTTTCCTCGGCATCACTGCTGATGGAATTCCCCTGCTATGTGGCCGAAAACGGTCAGCAGGTTTACACAGATATGTACGCCTACCGCACCGCCACCCAAACCTCGGGTAGCCTTACCTATCAACAGCTAAAGGATGCGCTGGACTACACCTATGCCACCACCGAACCCACCGCTGTTGAGATGGTAACAATATCCTACGATGCCACCACAGGACAGCTATCAACGGCAATATCGCTATCAAAGCTATTTTTGCAGTATCAAGAGGCCGAGTATGTGCCTGTGCCTATTCCCGATGTACCACTTGGGGTTACAAATCCCTTTGGTGGCTAAACACTTTGAAAATGCATCCCGACCGATGTAACACGGGCAAGACATCAGTGTTTTTTGGCTGAAATACAGCCTAAAATACTACCGCCCTTATTACCCGAGTCAGGATATAGTGATACCGTATAATTCATGGCAAAGGTATTAGTGCCCCCGAATTATGCGGTATCTCGCTGAAATACAGTATCCACAGAAAGGAAGAACAAACCTTGACATCTCATATAAAGAATAACAAAGGATTTACGCTGTTGGAGGTGGTAATAGGAATTGCCATTTTGGCACTGATTGTATTTCCTTTGCTGGGGGTATTTGCCTCCTCGTCACGCCTTTCAAGCGACAGCTTTGAAATTGGCAATGCCACACTTATTGGCGAAAACATAAACGAACAACTTTTGGTTACCGACTTTGAGCAGTGGTGGGAGGACGGCGTCACACCTACCCTTTCGGGTGGGCTTGTTGGGCGATTTGTCGAGCCCGATGGCAGTGGTGGCTACACCGATATTGCAGCAGGTACCGCCCCAAGTGCTCCTTATTACATCGCTTTTGACAATGTAACCTCAAGCAACTCGGTATTCAATGTGGTGCTCACCCTCGACCCCGACGGCGAGTACGGCGCAACAAATCAGACCCCAATATCACAGCATACCCCCATGGACTACGCAGGTGTGCAGGATCGTCTGCCCGGCAGAGATCCCGACCAAATTTCCTGGACCGACTTTTTAAAAGAGGCCGCCACCTACGGGTATGACACCTCAACATTTGTGCGTGATGACATTGTTTCGACCCGAGCTATTGATATTATAATTACAAACGATGGTGCGGCCGCACATGCCACGGTTCAGCATGCTTATGTGTACAACTTCCCCCCCGCAACAGGCGATGTGGACCCTGCGGCCCCCACCACCTTCCAGTGGGAGGGCACCGACACCATACTACCCATTACCCCAAGGGGTGAGGGTGCGCCTCTACCTGCGGCAGGCGAGGAACAATTGGCGTTTTTCTACCTATTCTACCCATGGTATCACGAGGGTGGCGATTTAATACGGGTGCAAAATGTAAATTCTCTGCCCTGTACGCTGGTGCTTAGCAAAATGGTTGACAACACAAATCCCAACCTTGAGGCCGCAGAGCGAGCCTATGTGGGCGGAGCGGTGCAGATTACACAGCCGGGCGGTGGCGACAATGCCATAACCCTGCTTGACAACCTGCAAAGTTCGCTTCACCCCTCGGTGGCCGACCACACAGGCAAGGTGAGCTACACCTACAACAGCATTCCCTTTACCGGTAGTAATTCGCTGGTCCTTCAAGAGCAGGAAGACCGCCTTTACAGTGTCAATATCCAGATGTTTGAGCGCATTGTACCGGGTGGCCTTAGCGACTATGCCGAGGGTTCTGTGCACAGCGTGGACACCACGGTGCTAAAGTAATTTTACGGCATATTGCATACAAATAAACACTGTGCAGGTGCATAGCTGTTTATATACTAAACATCAAAACCGGAAGCTAACATACCTCCGGCACCATATATAAGGAGGGACACATATGAGTTTGTCCCGCAGGCTAAAAAAACTATTTTCCCCCCTAAAAAACAACAGGGGATCAACCGTAGTCATTGTAATGCTCACCATGCTTTTTGTGGCGACATTGGGTGGCACACTGCTTTACATGTCCTACACCTCGGTGCTTGTGCGCTCCAGCGAACAGCACGGTGTGCAAAATTTCTACGATGCCAGCGCCCTCATGGACGAAATACAGGGCGGTTTTCAGACCGTGGCCTCGGGCGCTGTGGCAGGCGCCTACCAAGCCTCGCTTGAAAACGGCGCAGACATTACAATTTTTAACGACACCTTTGTGCAAAATGTGCTGGGCTACACCATTGGCAGTAGCACACCTGTAAATCTGGTCAGCCAGCCGGCTGCCGGTGTGTACAACTACAACCTAAACGCCATTTCGCTCCTGCTCCAGCAGGCCGGTGTTTCCTCGGACGACATCTACATTTCGGGTGTTTCGGGCGAGGAAAGCGACCCAATTCATCTGAGCGGTTCGGGCGAAATAGTTCAAAAGGCCGATGCGCTCTCCTTCAAGGGCCTTTCGGTAACATACTTTGACCCCGAAACACGCCACGGCACCACCGTTTCGGCCGATATACTGCTAAATCACCCCGAATTTAACATGCCCCTTGATCAAAGCGTTGAGCTTAACTTTACAGGGCTTCCTAATTTTGCAATTGTTGCGGGCAACACCCTTACCATGAACAACACAAACAGTTTTGTATCGGGTAGTGCCTATGGCGGCAATGTGGTTTTGCAGGGCGCAAACACCACCACTCTGCAGGAGGGTATGCTCATCTCGTCGGGCAACATTACCACCGAGGTGGGTCACACCCTCAGTGTGCTTGAGGATGCACAGCTATGGTCAAGGGAGCTCACCCTGCAAAACACCTCCACCTTTGATCTTTTGGGCAGTGCCTACCTACTGGATGACCTTGCACTGCAGGGCGACAACACCACCGCCATACTGCGTGGCAACTACTACGGCTTTGGCAACGACCTTACAAGCCCCGAACTTAGTAGCTCCATTGTAATAAACGGCCTTAATGCAAACCTTGATTTGTCCCAGTCAAACCAGCTTATGTTGGCCGGACACAGCTTTATCACCGTGGCAAACTCGGGGGTAATGATGGGCGAGTCGGTATCGGTGCGCCCCAACCAAATGGCATATCTAATCCCCACCGACTTTTTGGAGGCAGCCCCGGGTGAAGATGACCTAAAGGGCAACCCCATGATAATTGATATGGACGAGGAGGCGCCACAGCAAATTTTGACGGCCGACTCGATATGGACAATAGGCAGTGAGGATAAGTACCTGCTGACCGACTACGGCGCAGATGTCCAGACCATGATTTACCCACTGCGTGGCACCGATCAGCGTGCGGCCTATTACTTCCTAAAGTTTGACACCGTGGAGAATGCCAATAAGTATTTTAGGGACTACTTCTCGGTAAGAGGTGGCGACATTACAAAATACCTTGACCTTTACGCCGACCTTTCGGATGTTGAGGGCTATGTGCAGACCAGCGGTAACTACATCATAGAAGAAACCGACGACAACTACACCCTGCCCGAAATGAGCACCGTAAATCCGCTTGATGATGGCGCGGTGCAGTCTATGCATGATGTTTACAACAATCTTTACCGCACATTGTCAAACATGGCACCCTCGGACAGCAGTGTGGCAAATCCCTATGACTATATAGTGGACACTGCGGCGGTGCGAGCCCATGCAGGTGACTTCCTTGATAAGGATGGCAATGTTATAGCAATTGTACGGGATGGAAACTATAGCATAAATGCCTCAACACCATCTACGGCGAGGTTTATTCTGGCCACGGGTGATATTAGTATTAGTGGTGACTTTACAGGCTTTGCCCTTGCGGGTGGAAACATCACGGTGGGTGGTGTGGATGTAAACATATCCTCCAGCCCCGACGATGTCCGTGCGGCATTTATAGCTCAAAATGGCGGTGTTGCGCTCAGCGAACTGCTTAACATCAGTGACGACCTGGCCTGGAGTGGGTCGGGTGATGGGCAAAATCCCTGGAATATGTCCGACATAGTGGGTTACGAAAACTGGAAAGAATCGTAACATCGCCCGGCAAAGGAGTGTTAGTGTGAAAAATAACAATAAGGGTTTTACCCTAATAGAGGTCATTGTGGTTATAGCCATAATAGCCATCATGTCCACCGTGTTTGTCTCGACAATGTCACAGGTAACCATTGCGGAGCTTGGTGATGCCGCAACTTCCACCGCCGCCCTGCTTTCTCACGGCAAGGTGTCCACCCTAAGCGGCGAGCCAAATGTGACGGTTGAGATATGGGGGGATGCAGGTGGGTTTTACGGCGCAGTATACTCGGACGGCCGCACCCAAAATGAGGAAAAACTCATCAAGGCAGGCACCGTTGTGAGCTATACCGATGCCTCGGGTGGCGGCACTATTGATAGTGGTGATACCCTTGAAATAACCTTCAACCGCAACACAGGCGCATTTGAAAGCCCGTCAGGGATTAGCAGTATATCATTTAGTGCGGGAAACACCATCCGCACGGTTGAAATAACGGCCAGCACGGGATATATAACAACTACCTAAACCACGGAGGAGCAAATATGAACAACAATAAAGGCTTCACCATGATTGAACTGTTGGTGGCCATTGGTATACTGGGAATAATTACGGTTAGCATCACTGCGTTTATGAGCAGTAGTGCAAGGAACTACAACACCATGTACAACAGCCTTAACGTGCAGTACACCTCCCAGCTTTCTATGGCTCAAATGCAGGAATACATCATAGACTGCAACGGTGCCATTGCCCAGCATGGCAATGGATTGCTTGTCATAAATAAAAACGACGACGGCACAAAAACACTGCACCTATTTGAGCCAAGGGACGGCACCCTGTTTTATGGCACCGACACAGGCTCGGACAATTCGGTGCTTGCAGGCATTACAGCTGCCGACACCATGTCGAGTGACTTGGCAGGGTTTGTTGTAACAATGGGAAGTATTGAGGATGATGAAATTTCCTCACTGGATGTACAGACCACATATGAACGCGACGGCAAGGCCTTTACTACCGAGCAAACAATAGCCCTTCGCAATAAGCCACTGTGCAACCCATCCCTTACCACAGAAGAACTGCTCGATACCTTGGACACCTTGTCCTAAAGTCCTACCCAAGCGAAAGGAAACTTAAGCTATGAAGCAAAATATAATTACTGCACTCTATAAGACCTTTACGGTTTGCATGGCACTGTGTGTCCTGACCACTGCATTACCAATAAGCGGCCTGGCCTCCGACCTTCCGTCCGACGAGGTGGGGGCACAGCTCTCCAACAGTGAGCTTGTCAGCTCGCTTAACAGCCGCTCGGGTTCCTCGGTGTATACCATCCTGGAAATAGTGCCCACCAAATACAGCGGAAGCATTGGTTACTATATACCCGGCCAAGAGCCTTGGATGGATGGACTTGAGGTTTTGACCACAGCCCAGCTGAGAAAAGACTACATGGATGCCATAAACGAGCTTGATGATTTGGCGGCGGCAGGGGTGCTGGGGCCACTTAGCCCCTCGGCGGCCACCGAGTACTCCGAGCTACTTCCATGGGATGACGCTGTCTCGCCACAGCACTTTGAGATTGACCTAAAGGATGCCTACGGTGCAGCCCGTCAGGAAACCGTGGCGGTAAACGGCACATTTACCCTCGATACAGGAGCAGGTAATTTTGTGCGTTACATCCCCGGTATGCCTATATATTCTGCGGCACTTGAGGAAAGCGCCGATGCCGACACCCAGCCCGAGGGAGAAACCCCCAAGGTGGAAAGTCCGGCCGGCGAAATTGAGGGCGATCTGCCCAAAAACCCTCCCCAAACCTCAACACCATCGGGTGGCATTACCCCCGACACGGCCACATCGCCCGGCGGGATAACGGCCGATACCATTTCCTACGGTGGTGTGATGTCTGCGGTGCAGAGCATGTCGGCAGAGCCCACGCCCGAACCCGCACCTGAACCCACACCTGAACCCACACCCGAACCCGCACCAGAACCCACACCAGAGCCTGCGCCAGAGCCCACACCAGAGCCCGAAACAGATGGTGATCTTCCCGCATCTTCGAATATTTTGGCCAACGGAAGCATTATGGGGCCACAGCAAAGCCCAAGCCTTCGTTGGGAGCCCGTCACGCTAATACTAACAGGCGATTACTTGTATGTTGGCGATGGCAATGGCGACTATGTATTTACCCCCGACGCTGCCGCTCCTCAGAGCACTGTGATATACGGCAGTGTGTATGCACTGCTGCCATACATCAATAACAACTGGTTTAGATCCGATGTTTTGGGGGATAGCAGTGATGACTTTATTGAGAAATTCCCTATCGAGGTGATATCCCGCACACCCTCTGAGGTGACCGCGACCGATGTTGCCACTGCAAATGTGGTTGTGCTCTCAGCAGGATACAGCATGAATACCGCCGATCATCTAATAGCAGATTACAGCGCTGCCAATGACATCACCTCCTCAATTGCCAACAGTATTTATAATAGAGTAAACAGCTTTGCCTCCATGCCCATACTCATGGATATGCGCCTGTTGCAGGGCAATGATTCGGTTAATCTAAAGAGTGTTATATCCCGTGTTACCTCAAGGTTTGGCACAGCAGGGTCAAGCAATGGCTTTGCAAACAAGAATGTATTTGCCTACAATCAAAATTATGTCACGGCCGATTACGACAGCCTGCTAAATGACACAATTTATGACCTACCCTCCCCCATGACCATGGCCGAGGCCACCGAGGATGCCATAAGGTATGTAAACTCTTCGGCCACCATAATTACCGAGATAAAATTTGGCAACTATGGCCAGCCCGAGAAAAACTATATATATCTTCCCACCCACCCCACCACCGACGGTAGCAATGATTTAATTCTTGGTGCGGATGATGTGGTGTTCTGGGTTAATAATACCTATCCTATTGGATATATGAGGGTGGACTTTTACTATCAAAATCCGAGTGGTGACTACATCTATGACTATGATGAAGTTACCCGCAAGGGTGTTATAAAGCCCAATGACGGCACAGCTTCGGCAGACCAGCGGTATTCCTATATATCGCAGGAGGATCTGGATATACCCATGCTTGATGGGGAGCCAAAAACCCCATTTGACCCCGCACCCGGCGAGGGAGTGGAGGTGCGACAGGATTACACCTTTACAATGCCCTCACAGGTTATCGACAGATTTGCCGACCAAGACCTGTTTGAAGTAAGGCTTGTAATGCAGGTTACCGAGCATCTTGCCGGCGGTGCAACAATTGGCACTACCAACGATAATATTGATGTGCGCAAGTTGCCACTGCTTGAGCTTGGTTGATTCTGTCAGCTTAATACAGCATAAAATCTAACTATAATAAAAAACAAGCGGTGTGAGATTATCACACCGCTTGTTTTTTTATGGGTATAAATATTTGGGGGAAATTGTAGTTTAACCATGCACTGCAACATGCCGCTTTATGATTTTGGCTATGTTTTCGCAGGGGGATACAACATGTAGGGCTCCAATGTCATGGGCCACCTTGGGCATGCCGTAAACCACACAGGACTGCTCGTCCTGACCAATTGTAAAAGCCCCCACATTTTTCATGGAAAGCAGTCCACGCGCTCCGTCACCGCCCATGCCTGTAAGTATAACCCCCACCATGGCGCATTTTACATTGTCGGCCATGGACTGAAATAGGCAATCGACCGATGGGCGGTGGCCGCTTATTTTTTCTCCATCCAGACAGGAAAGGCTGTAACTACTGCCGGAGCGCACTACACGAGATTGCAGCTCTGCAGGTGCTACAAGGGCAAGTCCGGGGCGTATAGCTTCACCATTTTTGGCTTCACGCACCTCCATGGGACAGAGCAGGTTTAGGCGCTCGGCATACATTTTAGTAAAACCTGCGGGCATGTGTTGTACAATTAATATGCCGGGGGAGTCACTTGGCATATTGCGCAGAATTTCAAGGGTGGCCTCGGTGCCACCGGTTGAGGCTCCAATGGCTATAATCATCTGCTTTTTAGAGGAAATAAAGGGCAGTTTGCGCAGAATTTTAGGTTCTCTTCGCAGGACAGGGGTAACTATAGGGGGTGGCGGTGGGGTTTGCGACTTTATTTGATTTCGTCGCACCTTAGCCAAGGAGGCCACCACTATTTTGTCGCTAAGACTTTGTGCAAACTTGGCCTTGTTGTGGGTGGCGTCGGGTTTGCGCACAAAATCCACCGCACCGGCTGCCATGGCATCAAATACCTTTAGGTTTAAGGACGATACCAATATCACAGGCAGGGGGTGGGTGGGAATATACTCTCTTAAAAACTCAATGCCGCTTTGGCCCGGCATTTCCACATCCATTGTCACAACATCCGGTGCCAGTTCGGATATTTTTTTTCGGGCATCAGATGTGTCAACTGCATAGCCCACTACATCAAAAAGTGGGTTGGCACGAAGCGCCTCCATAATAACCATACGAGCAACCATAGAATCATCTACAATCAGAACTCGTATTTTTTTCTGCGGTGAAATCACTGCGAATACCTCCACTTAAAACTATGAGGGTTGTTGATTGGTTGGTTTAGTGTTATGAAGTGCGGTTTATAAAAGGTTAAAGTAGGGCATCACAGGCGCTGATAAACCGCGGGCGAAATCAACTTAAAGTAGGTATTTTTCTTTATCGATTCAGAATGGCTAATAAATAGATATCCTCCGGGGGATAAGGCATTGTAAAATTTTTCGACAAGGGCTTCACGGGTGTCACCGTCAAAATATATCATGACATTTCGGCAAAATATCACATCAAATTTTTTGCGAAAGGAGATGTTGTCCATTAGGTTTGCGTGGCGAAATATAACATTGTTACGTATTTCGGGGGTAACTATATATTGATTTGTATCCTTAACTGGGGCAAAATAACGCTCAAACCATTGTTGGGGCATGTTTTCGGGTTTGTCAAACACACCGCTTTTGGCCTTGGTTAGAGCCTGCACCGAAATGTCGGTGGCAAGTATGCGTGTATCCCAACGTGAGGCCGCGGAGCCAAAAAAATCCTTAATGCACATAGATAGGTTGTAAGCTTCCTCACCACTTGAACAGCCTGCGCTCCATATCGAGAGCACACGGTCGTCCTTGTGTTTTTGGGCAAGCAGGGGAAGTAGCTCGTTTTGGAAAAAGGAAAAATGTTGGTTTTCACGCATGAAAAATGTGTAGTTAGTGGTAAGCTTATTTATTACAAGCTCAAGATCCTGTTGGGATTTTGTAGCGAAAAAGTGATCCAAAAACTCGGTAAAACTATTAAACCCAAGCTGGGAGAGAGGGTGCGCAAGGCGTGTTATGGCCAGCTGTTTTTTACCCTTTAGATTTATGCCGTAGTTTTGGGACATAAACTCCTCAAGTCTACTAAAGTCGCTATCCGACATAGAAAATTTATGCATGTCAATCAATTGGGTTGCCCCTCCTTAAATTATGCTTCACATCTAAATAAGCTGTTGGCAGTCAAATATGAGCATAGTTTTTTGCTCGGGCAAAAAACACATGCCCGAAACAAGGGAATTATCATGCTTTGCGGGGGCAGGAAGAATTGTGTCGGGGGTGACACTCAGCATTTTGTCGACGCCATCCACCAAAATGCCAAGCATAGTGCCCGAAATATTGAGGATGATTATACAGCTGTTGTCCGACACATCGTGATTTAACATGGTGCGGATGTCCAGGATGGGAAGAATTTGTCCGCGCAGGTTTATAACCCCCTGCACATGTGGAGGGAGCAGGGGTATGGGGGTTATTACATGGCTTGTGATAATCTCCACCACATAATCAGACGATGCCCCAAACAAAATACCGCCCGAGGTGAACATCAAAAACTTTTCGCCCTCCGAAATCGGGCTTTCAACCTCGATATGTTCATCAGATGGGGCAAATAAAAAATCTTGTTGACTCATAGTATTACCATTCCTTTCGGCTGTGCTACACAGAGTAACCGCAAATTCGGTTGGGGTGAGTAGCACTGTTAGGTTGCCACAACGGGTGGCAAAAATCATAAATACAATTTTAAGGGCTGCGCTGGCAGTGCCAAAAACATTTGAGAGTTAAGCAAGATTGCTGTAAAGGGTTTCTACATTAAGTATGACGCTGATGCTGCCATCGCCCAGAATGGTACAACCTACAACACCACGATCTTTTATGCCAAAGTTGTTAAAGTAGGATGGCAGGGGTTTTACCACCACCTGCTGTTCGCCCAGCAGCTCATCCACAAACAGGCAGTAGGACTGCTCGTCCGACTCAAGCCACATGAGTATACCCTGAGAAACATCCTCAAAACCATCCGAAATATTCAGTGCATCACGCAGCCTTAACACGGGGTAGTACTGACCCATGCTACGGAAAAGCTCCCCGCCGTAGGCATCCTGGACTATTTCATCGCCCGATATCTTAAAGGACTGGCGTATATTGCGTATTGGCACGGTGAAGACCGATTTGCCCACCGACACCTCCATGCCCGACATTATGGCCATGGTAAGCGG
>CAYJGQ010000001.1:7800-74531 GCA_964369885.1 uncultured Oscillospiraceae bacterium | reverse complement strand
GGGAGTGTTGGCCCCTGCCATGGGCAGGGGTAGCCGCCAAAGCCGTAGGGTTTGGCGGCGTAGGGGCGGAGCGTAGGCCTGCCGCCTCGATCTGCCTGTGGACGGCACCGTCCTCGGGGGGGCGGTGCGGCTATTCTTATCGCAGATCTGACTTTGGCAGCTGTATCAAAAAAAGAGCCATGCAGACGCGTCCCAACCCAAGGCCGTGGGGCAAAGCCCGAGCTAAACCACACGCTTATCTCAAAACACTCCCCGTCGGCACAGCAATAAACAGAAAGGAACTATATATGAAACAACAACACTTTACAGTAAACGGTATGACCTGTGCGGCCTGTTCGGCTCATGTCGAAAAGGCCGTAAGAGGGGTGGAAGGTGTCGAGCTTGTGCAGGTAAACCTGCTGGCAAACTCCATGAAGGTGGACTACGACCCCCAAAAAACCAACGATCAAGCCATAATCAGCTCGGTGGTGGCGGCCGGCTACGGTGCCGACATCAAGGGGCAAACCCCCACGGCCTCCCCTGCTCAGGTGGGTGAGAACACAGCCGTGAGGTTTTGGGGTTCGCTTGTGTTTTTGCTACCGCTGTTTTACCTATCTATGGGACATATGATGGGTTGGCCGCTGCCGGCGGTATTTCACGGCCATCAAAATATGATGGTGGGTGCACTTACTCAGCTACTGCTTTGTATGCCCATTGTAATGCTAAACCGCTCCTACTTTATAGGGGGATTTAGGGCGCTGTGGCGGCGCACCCCCAACATGGACAGCCTGATTGCGCTGGGCAGTGCGGCGGCGCTTGGTTACAGCATATTTGCCCTATACCGTATGGTGTGGGGGCTTAGTTACACCATGCCCGAGCTGGTGGAGAGTTATGGCATGGCGCTCTACTTTGAGTCGGCCGGCATGATTTTAACCCTGGTAACACTGGGCAAACACCTTGAGCACAGGGCAAAGGGCAAGACCTCTGATGCGCTGGCCGCCCTGACAAAGCTTGCCCCTGCCACGGCTACGGTGGTGCGTGATGCTCAGGAGCAAAGCATCCCCACGGCCGAACTGCGTGTGGGCGACATAGTGGCGGTGCGCCCCGGACAAAACATCCCGGTGGATGGCGTGGTGGTGGGCGGTGGCTCATGGGTGGATGAGTCGGCCATAACCGGCGAAAGCCTACCCATAGAAAAACTCGAGGGGGCCACCGTAACCTCGGCCACCCTCAACACCTCGGGCTACCTGCAAATAAGGGCCGAACGTGTGGGCGGAGAAACCACCCTATCCCAAATAATTAAGCTAATGGAGGAGGCAGGGGCCTCCAAAGCACCAATTGCAAAACTGGCCGACCGTGTAAGCGGTGTGTTTGTGCCAATAGTAATAGGTATTTCACTGCTTAGCCTCATTGTATGGCTACTACTTGGGGCAAAAATTGCCTTTGCCCTGTCCTGTGCCATTGCGGTGCTGGTCATCTCCTGCCCCTGTGCGCTTGGGCTGGCCACCCCCACGGCAATTGTGGTGGGGGCAGGACGTGGAGCACAACAGGGCATACTCTTTCGCAGTGCCGCCGTGCTGGAGCAGGCAGGTCGGGTTAACACGGTGGTGCTGGACAAAACCGGCACCCTGACCGAGGGCATCCCCCGAATAACCGACATACTGCCCACCAATGGCATAACAAACAGCGAATTTTTAAGCCTTGCAGTAACACTGGAGCAACATTCCGAGCACCCCCTTGGCAGGGCGGTAATACAGGCCGCCGCCGCAGAGGGCATAACCCCCTCCCCTCTTGCTGACTTTGAGGTTTTGCCGGGGCGTGGCCTTTTGGGCAGCTGTGGGGGGCGCAGTATTTGTAGTGGCACTCCGGCTTTCATGCAGTCGCAGGGGGTGGATATATCACAGCTTGAGCAGCTGGGGCAAAACCTTGCAAAATCCGGCAAAACACCGCTGTACTTTGCGGCCGACAAAGCCCCACTTGGTGTGATGGGTGCGGCCGACAGCCTGCGCAGTACAAGCCCACAGGCCATAGCCGATATGAAAAACATGGGGCTTGAGGTGTTTATGTTAACGGGAGATAATAAGCGCACCGCCCAAAGCATAGCCGAAAACCTGGGGCTGGATGGCATAATTGCCGAGGTACTGCCACAGGACAAGGAGGCCGAAATAGCCCGTTTGAGGGGCAGTGGTCGACATGTGGCCATGGTGGGGGATGGTATTAACGATGCCCCTGCGCTGGCAGGAGCCGATGTTGGATTTGCCATTGGCGCAGGAAGCGACATTGCCATACAATCGGCCGACATAATACTGCTAAAGGATGACCTGCGCGACCTGGTTGCGGCCCTGAGGCTAAGCCGCGCCGTAATGCGCAATATAAAGCAAAATCTATTTTGGGCCTTCTTTTACAACCTGCTTGGAATACCACTGGCGGCCGGTGTATTTTACGGGCTGTTTGGTTGGCAGTTAAACCCCATGTTTGCGGCGGCCGCCATGAGCCTTAGCTCGGTAAGTGTGGTCAGCAACGCCCTACGCCTGCGGTTTTGGGGTATGGGCAGGGGCAAAAAATCACAGGAAATAGCACAAAACATTAAACAGGAGGTAAAACAGGTGAGAGAAAAAATAATGGTGGTAGAGGGAATGAGTTGTGGGCACTGCTCGGCCAGGGTGGAAAAGGTGCTGGGCGAATTTGCAGGGGTTAGCGCTGTGGTGGATCTTGAGAAAAAGACGGCCAATATCACCCTATCGCCCGAGGCCGGTGTATCGGACAGTGAGCTGATGGAGAGCGTAAATGGCGCAGGCTACGAGGCCGTGAGCATAGTCGATGGGAAGTAAGGAGGAAATACAATGCAGGCAGAGCGCAAAAAGGTGGAAAAGATGTTACTGACCGCCAAAGGACAAATAGAGGGCATCCTGCGCATGATGGAGGAGGACCGTTACTGCATAGATATTTCTACCCAGGTTTCGGCCACCGAGGCACTGCTAAGGCGGGCCAACCGTGAAATACTGACCGCCCACCTTGAGGGTTGCCTTAAACACTCGGGCGAGGGGGAGCAGTTAAACGACAAGGTAGATGAGCTGGTGGCGGTGCTGGGTCGCCTACTGCGCTGAGATGTAAGAGAAAAAGCAAAGGCCTCCCCTACTTTTGTGGGGGAGGCCTTTTGTGCTGGACAAAAAACATCTAACCAATAGTTACTATATATCGTGGTCGGGCTGTGATAGTATTTACCCATACAGCACAAAAGGGTTTTGTGCTATTGCAGGGGGAGTAATGCTATTTTGGTGAATAATCGCCATCATCTTTTAAGGGGTAAAAATAACCACTCAAAGGAGAATTAACTATGATTACCGGATATTGTTACGGCCCTGTTACGGTTATGGAGGTCAAAAAATACGAAAACTCAATGAAAATTACGGTGCGCTCGGCTCAGGGCAGAAGCAGTGAGGTGGAGTACCTTAACTGTATTTATTGGCAGATAGACAGTAGCGCCGTGGGGCAAAATTTTTTGATAGTAGAGGAAAAAACCGCCGAGCAACTGCTTGAGATGGGCGACAACCCATGTGTGCGCCTGCTTAGTCAAAATGCCGCAAGCATAAAAAATCTCATAGAGCAGTGGCGGGACGAGGGGATGCACTTTTATGTGCATCACGTGGAAAACCCAACAAAGGAGTATTTGGTGGTGGCGGGCGACCTGCGGGTGTAGGCGCGATACTGCCCAAAAAGGTCGGTCAACGGCCTGCCTTTCGTCGTTGTTTTAAGCTTTTTGGTTTCACAAACAGTCTGCATCAACAACACAAAACCATCTACCCTCATATGTCCTTATATGATATACTTCAAGGTGGCCTATTCGATACAATTCACGGCCGCCTATAAGTGTTATTTTTTTGGCCAAGGTCAGCTTATTCATCGTGGCAGCGTTGGTTTGCGGTGTTTACCGCCAAGACACAAAAACCTAAACACTTACAGGCAACAGGCCTTATTTGCGGATATGGCAGCTGTACAAATTAATTATCGTGTAAGGTGAGTGAGGATTTTGAGGAAATCGGTTAAGAGGATAGTCGACATATTTTTGGATACAGAGGTGGGCATAAAGGGCAGAATATTCAATGTTTTGGCATTGGCAGGACTTTTTATAAGCCTATCCATGACGGTGTTATCCCTGTTTACAAGCGGTTCGGCGGGCGAGGTTTTTATAAACGGAATATCGGCTGTGTTTTCGGGGGCCATGGTGGTGCTCCATGTGATGACCAAAAATTATAAACTGTGCAGTACCATAACCGTGTTGGTGGTATTTGTGGCGTTTTTCACCTCGATATTTTTCAGTAACGATGCCTACAAGGGCGGTATGCCATCGTTTTTTGTATTTGCAATAGTCTTCACGGTCTACCTAACCGAGGGCAAGACCATGTTTGCCCTTGTGGGCATACAGTACGCTGTTTTTATTTCAATTTGTTTTTATGCCTACCACAACCCCACAAGCGTGCTTAGCTACCGCGGCGAATATGAAATGCTTTTGGATATTATAGTGGGATTTGTGGCGGTAAGCCTAATTTTGGGTAGTACCATGTACATACAGTTTCGCCTTTATGCCCGCCAGCAGGCACAGCTGGAGCTTGCAAGGGCCGAGGCCGAGCGGGCAAACAAGGCAAAAAGCAGCTTTCTTGCCAACATGAGCCACGAGATACGCACGCCAATAAACATAATTGTGGGCATGAACGAGCTAATTGCCCGCGACAGCCACTCCGAGCAGATAAAGGGATATGTAGATAAAATTAGGGCGGCCGGCGACATGCTTGATGCCCTTGTAAGCAATGTGCTGGACGTGGCAAAGATAGAATCGGGCAAAATAGAGCTTGTGACACGACGCTACTCCCTTGATGCCATGCTGGGCGAAATTGAGCAGTATGCAAAGATGCTCAGCCGAAAAAAGGGATTGGATTTTGAGTTTACGGCCGAGAATATTGAGATAAACGACCTTGAGGGGGATGCCCTTGCCATAAAGCAGGTACTGCTAAATATTATAAACAATGCCGTTAAGTACACCCGTAAGGGCAGGATAAGTTTAACCGTAGACCAACTTGAGGCAGAACAAAACACAAGGCTAATGTGTTTTAGGGTAACCGATACAGGCATAGGTATAAAAAAAGAGGATATTGAAAAAATATTTGACTCCTTTAATAGGGCACAAAACAACAACACAAAGCATATTGAGGGTGTGGGGCTGGGACTTTCCATAGTAAAACAGCTACTTACAGCCATGCAGGGCGAGATAAATGTGGAGAGCCTGCCGGGAGAGGGCAGTGTGTTTGAGGTCAAGCTGATACAACGCGTGGCTCCGAATTTGGATACAGCAACCCCCCAGCAGAGCGACACCCAAAAACGCTTTACCGCCAAGGGCCTACGCCTGCTTGCAGTGGACGACAACGCCGACAACCTTATGATTGTAAAATCCCTGCTGGAGAGCACAGGCATGGTGATAGATACCGCCATGACGGCCGAGCACTGCCTACAATTGGTGGACAGCAGGCGCTACGACATAATAATTATGGACTACATGATGCCCGACATGGACGGTGTGGAGCTTTTGGGCGTGCTTAGGCAAAACCCCGACTTTAATACCCCCACCGTGGCTGTTACGGCCAATGTTGTGGCCGGCACAAGGGAGCACCTTTTGCAAAACGGTTTTTGCGACTATGTAACAAAACCCATCTCCTGGGGAGGGCTTGAAAAAACATTGGCGGCCCACCTGCCCCGTGATAGCTATGAATTTGTAGAGGTAAGTGGGGAGCAAAGTGGCGATGAGTTGAGTGAAAAACTCATTAGCCTTGAAAATGAGATTAGGCAGTACGGTATAAATATAAGCAGTGCCCTTGGGCTTTTTGATGGCAGTTATACCTATTACCATCAAGCCCTTAAAAGCTATATAAACAACCACCCCGAGGAGCTTAAACGTGCAAAGGAGCTTTTGGAGGAGGAAAATTATGCGGGGCTTTTTTATGTGATACATTCACTTAAAAGCAGTGCAAAATACATAGGGGCCGAAAAACTTCATGTCACAGCGGCCGACATTGAGCAGATATGCAGCGCAAATTCAGGCGAGGAAACCCAAGCCCGTATGCCATATCTTTTTTACCTTTGGCAAAAAAGCTATGAGGGCGGCCTGCTTATAAACAAATTTTTTATGAGCAATAATGTAAAACAGCAGAAAATTGGGGCGGCAATGGATAAAAACACTGTCGAGAATATTCTCAGTCACATTGCAAGCCGTCAGCGCAAGCCTGCCCAAGAACTGCTAAAAACCCTCCTGGCAAAGCAAACCGAACCCCAAATGGTGGAGAAGTTACAAAAAATTGTGGATGAGCTTGAGCAGATGAAATTTGAAAATGCCCAAAAACTTGCAAAAGAGTGTTTGGGTAGTGGTGATGAGTAGGTAAGTTTTAAATAGCGGCACATATTTTCAGGCAAAAAATATTACATATCAAGAGGTGTGTTATGTACAAATACAAAATTTTGGTGGTTGATGACGACCGTTTGGTGCTGGAACAGGCCGAAAATTTGCTGTGCGATAAATATGCCGTAAGCCTTACCGCCTGTGGAGAGGAGGCCGTGAGGTTTCTTGAGAGTGGTCAAAAAACCGACCTTATTTTGCTGGACATCATGATGCCCGAGATGGACGGATACCAAACCCTTGAGAGGATAAGGCGCATTAAGGGTTGTGCCGAGATACCTGTGATATTTCTCACCGGGGCCTCAGGCACAGATTATGAGGTGAGGGCGCTAAAACTTGGGGCAACCGACTTTATAGCAAAGCCCTTTAATATGGCGGTGTTTCTTGCCCGCATTGAGCTGCGCCTGGTGACCGAAAACGCCCTGGCGCTTGAAAAACTTGCCGCCGTGTCAAAGGACCTTAGCGACATAGAGCTTGAAATACTGCGCTACATGTCCAAGGGTCATTCCAACGAGGAGATATCACAGGAACTGAACTATTCCTACGGCTATGTAAAACAGCTTGTATCCAAAATTTTTGAAAAACTGGACATAGCAAGCAGAAAAGGAGTAAGGCAATTTTACAGATAGCCCCATTGATGCAATAAGGGCGCCATGTGCGCAGAATGTATAATTTTAAGCTACCATAAACCACTTTGTAATGCAGGGCATTATAGGGCTGATTTGTTTTGCCATAAAACATATATCAAGGCGCAAAATCAGCGGCTTTTTGGGGCTGAATTGAGGTTATAAACCCTGCCAAGTGACAGGGTGAGGAGTTATAAAAAATATTAAGTATTGAGGGGTGGATTATATTGGATGGGTTAAAGTAACATCTAACCAAAAGTTACTATACACAGATAATTTTGAGTGATAAAATCAAGAAAAATAATTATGAAAAGAGGTTTGAGTTCATGGAAGAGAATAAAAACAACCAAGGGGCTCCTTCATCAGATAGCACGTCGGCATTATTTGTGTCGGCAAGGAAAAAGCAGTTGGCCGAGCAGGAGCAACAGCGCATAGCGGCCGAAAAGGAGGCCGCACGCCTGGCCGCAGAGGAGGACGTACGCCGCCTTGAGGCCGAGGTTGCCGAGCGCCGCCGCAAGGCCGAAGAGGACGCAAAACGTGTTGAGGAAGAGGCCGAGGAGCGCAGACGTCAGGCCGAGGAGCAGCGCCTAAAGGATGAGCAGGAGGCAAAACTTGCGGCATCAAAACCTGCTGTGGCAGGTGGAGCTACCGCCACCGCAACGGCTACACCAAAGGTGGCCACCGCTCCGGGCACTGCCCAAGGCGCGGCAGGCGGGGCAAATGCTGTGGCCGCAAGCATTATGGCTGATAAGAAAAAGCTAATGATGGTTTGCGCAGGTGCGGCACTGGCGGTAATCATCATAATTGTGGCAATTATGTCGGGTTCGGGCGGTGGCCACAAGGTGGAAAACGCATTTTTGCTAAACGGTGATCCCGAAAGCATGTATGTAAACCTTTATCAGGATAACACATTTGCCGTTACCAACGGAGATACCGTGTACGAGGGTAACTGGCTTGTGGATGGAGATGTAATAAAGCTTGCCTCGGACGAACTTATTGGTGAGTTTGTGATGATTGACAGCAAAACACTATATGATGTGGAGTCGGGTGGATATTTTTATTACTATGGCAGCGTGGCCTAAATTAACTGGGGGAAAATGAGGAGATGAGGAGATAACATGAAAAGTTTACTGCTTACTACCATATTTGAAAACGGATTTCAGGAGATATATCTTCCCAATTTGGACAACAAGAGCTACCCAATAGAAATTCGCCCATCGGTTTCGGGGCTGCTGGACGACATAATTTTGCCGCTTGAGGTTTGGGACGGCAAATGGAGCATGGAGGCCACAAAACAGTTTGACATCACCATAAACGAGGAGGAGGTAGACCATACCGAGCTTGTGCCCGGCGCACTGCTCAACTGTGCTGTGCGTGGCACCGATGTGGTTTTCTCTCTAACCGTGGCCGAGGCCGACATTGGCAACATGTCATTTGAAAAGTACTTCTTTAATCTGTCACCCCTTGAAAAGCTAAACATAGGTAGTGATACCTCAAAATGCGCCATTGGTCACACAGATCGTTTTTGTTCCCCACTTCATGCCGAGATCTCGATGGAGGGTGAAACGGCCTACATAGAGGACAAAAACAGCGTTAACGGCACCTTTATAAACGGACGTTTGCTAAACGGACGCAGTGCCCTGTCCTATGGCGATGTTATTTACATTGTCGGGCTAAAGGTGGTTTTCCTTGATAACCTTATTGCCATAAACAACCCCAAGGGCGAGTGTGTGGTGGACGAGAAAAAACTCAAGAAGATAACCATTGAGCCCACCAGCTACTCCGAGGAACTGCCCGAGTATTCCCCCGAGGATGTTTACTTCCTACGCACCCCCCGCAAGGTGGAGCTTGTGGACACCGAGGTTTTTTCGATGGAGCGTGCCCCCACAAAGCAGGTTAGAAAACAGCAACCCCTGTTTTTAACCCTTGGCCCCTCCTTTACCATGGTTATACCCATGCTGGCAGGCACAATGTTAAACGGCAACTCGGCCAGTATGGCAAGCGCACTGGTAATGTCGCTGGGTGCGGCCGCAATTGGTGGTGGCTGGGCATATATGAACATCCGCTACAACAAGCAGGAGGGTACCGCAAGTGAGCAGGAGCGTGTGAACAGTTACAACGACTACCTTGCAGGCATCTCGGCCAAAATTAGCGAGCGCATGGAGTACAACCGCAGAGTTTTGCACACCATGCTTCCCGGTGCCGAGGAAACCCTTAGCTTTGCCCTGAACGACAGCCCCCGCCTGTGGGAAAAAAGCAGTGCACATTCCGACTTTTTGCATGTAAACCTTGGCAACTGCGACATTCCCACCCTAAACAAAATTAATGTGCCCAAAGAGCAGGGCATGATGGCCTACGACCCCCTAAACGAGAGCCTAACGGTTATACAAAACGAAACCTCCACCCTAAGGGATGTGCCCTCACAGTTGTCGCTTGAGGATAACATGATGGTGGGTGTGGTTAGTAAAAACCGTGCCAAGGCGCTAAATCTTGTCAAGATAATTACGGCGCAGCTCACGGCACTTCATCCCTACACCGACCTGCGCACCAGCTTTATCTACCCCATGAACGAAACCGATGATTGGGACTACACAAGATTCCTGCCCCACTGCTGGTCGCCCGACCAAAGCATACGCTTGGTGGCCAACGACAAAAAAACGGTGGGTGATGTACTTTACTTCCTCTCCACCGTGGTGCGCGACCGCCTTGAAAAATCCAAGGACGGCCAAAAGGGTGAGGTTAAGGTGCTGCCACACTATGTTGTGGTTATTGGCGACATATCGCTTATTGAGAACGAGCCCATGGCAAAGTACCTGCTTTCCCCCTCCCCCGCACTTAACATGACCGTGATATTCCCTGTAAGCTCGACCGATAAGCTGCCCGCCGGCTGTAGCGCCATTGTACGCGACGACGATGACTACAAGGGCTATTACAGCACCACAGGCGAGTTTGCCGAGCGTACACCGGTGGCCTTCCCCGACATATCCACAAGGTCGATTGATGACTACGCACGAAAGCTGTCAAACTTTAGGGTGCGTGAGCTAAATGCCTCGACAGGTATTCCTGAGATGCTTAGCTTCCTTGATATGTATAAGACCTCCAATGTTGAAGACCTTGAGGTCATGAAAAAATGGCTGGAAAACCGCACATATGAAAGCATGAAGGCCATGGTGGGTTACAAGTCGGGGTCGCAGCCCCTGTACCTTGACATCCACGAAAAATACCACGGCCCCCATGGACTTGTGGCAGGTACCACCGGTTCGGGTAAATCCGAAACCCTGCAAAGCTACATCCTATCGCTGGCTGTTAACTACCACCCCCACGAAGTGGCCTTTATACTAATTGACTACAAGGGCGGCGGTATGGCACAAAGCTTTATAGGTCTTCCCCACCTTGCAGGCGTTATTACAAACCTTGGCGGCAACGCCACCGACCGTGCACTTATGTCCATAAACGCCGAAATTAAGCACAGACAAAGCGTGTTTAATGAGTTTAAGGTAAAGCACATAGATGCCTACATAGAGCTTTATCGCTCGGGTGTGGCCACCGAGCCCATGCCACATCTACTCATAATTGCCGACGAGTTTGCCGAGCTTAAAAAAGAACAGCCCGAGTTTGTGCGCGCCCTTGTTTCGGCCGCCCGCGTGGGTCGTTCGCTTGGTGTAAACCTTATTTTGGCCACCCAAAAACCCTCGGGCGTTGTGGATGACGAAATTTGGTCCAACACACGTTTCCGCCTTTGTCTGCGTGTTGCCGACAAGCAGGACTCCACCGAAATGCTAAAACGCCCCGAGGCTGCATTTATCACAGGTACAGGCCGTGGTTACTTCCAGGTGGGCAACGACGAAATTTTCGACGAGTTCCAGAGCGGTTGGTCGGGAGCCGAGTATCAGCCCCAGATACCCTTTAGCGATGACAAAAACGCCAAGGTGGAGCTGATAAACCTAATAGGCAAAAACGGTGTGCCCAAGAAAAAGAAAAAGAAAAAGAGCGACAACACAAACAAGGTCACACAGCTGGACGCACTGGTAAAACACATGCGCACAGTGGCCGATGATAACAGTGTTTCGGATCTTCGCCAAATCTGGCTTGATCCCCTGCCCACCACGGTTTATCTTGAGGAGCTGGCCGAGGTTAAAAAGCCCAAGGGCTTCTCGTTGGTGCTACCCGTGGGTATGGCCGACAGCCCAATGACCCAAAGCCAGTTCCCCGTGGCGGTGGACTTTATTCGGGACGGCCATCTGCTGGTTTGCGGCAGTGGCGGCAGTGGCAAAACAACATTGCTACAAACCCTGATTTACAGCGCCGTTACAGGTTACAGTCCAAAGCAGGTTAACATCTACATAGCCGACTTCTCAAGTCGTACAATGACGGTGTTTGCCGACATGCCCCATGTGGGCGCCGTAACCTTTGAGGGCGAGGACGACAAGATTGAAGAGGTATTCGAGCTGCTTAAAAACACCCTGGCCGAGCGCAAAAACTCCTTTAGTGCAATGGGTGTTGGCTCCTACCGTGACTACATAGCCCAAAAGGACGACTGCCCTGCCATACTGTTCTTTATTGATAACTATGTGGCCTTTGCCGACTCCTACGGCAAATATGAAGACCTGCTAATTCAGCTGACCCGTGAGGCCGCAAGCTACGGCATATACATCGTACTTTCGATGAACAACGCCGGCGACATCCGCAGCCGCATGAGCCAGAACTTTACAAACGGCATTGGCCTACAAATGTCCGACAAGTTTGAGTACGAGGCCGTGCTGGGCAGCCGCAGTGACATCCTGCCAGACGACAGAACCCCCGGCCGTGGACTTATCAAGGCACCGCTGCCCATCGAGTTCCAGGTGGCATTTTGTGTAAGGGAAGATAAGGGCGCAAGCCAGACCCAAACCCTGCGCAAACGCTTTGCCGAGCTACGCACCAAAGAGGGTGCACAGTCGGGAGTTAAAAAGCTGGGTGTCAAGATTGAAAACATCACCTACGAGGCACTTATGGCCTATGATGATGTGAAAAAGTTCTCAAAGGATAGGGTGGCACTTGGGCTTTCGCCCGATGGCCAGGAGATTGTAGGGCTTGAGCTGGACGATGTATTTTGCTACACCGTCAGCGGTTTTGCACAGAGTGGCCGTGGCGAGCTGTTAAAGAGCATTGCCAAGCAGTGTGCCGACAAGGGCAGTAAAATGTTCCTGTTTGACACCCCCGATTCCGAGCTTGAGAAGCTGGGCATATTTGAAAAGGTTTGCCACAACGACACCGAGCTGTTTGAGCAGATGGAAAAGGTCATAGTGCCAGAGTTTATACGCCGCAACGGCATTGTAAACGAGGCCCGTGACGGCGGCAAGAGCGTGGCCGAGGCCATGCAAAAAGAAGAGAGAATTGTGCTTGTTGTGGGCGATATGAACGGCTTTATGCAGGCGGTTTACAGCGAAAAGGTTAAGATGAATGACTTCTTGGAGATTGCACTTACCAAGGGCAAACAACACAAGATAAACCTATTTGGCATAATGGCACCGGACGATTATTACGACAACGCAAGATTTACCGTGATGCGCACATGGCAGGAGCAAAACACAGGTGTACATCTGGGCGGAATGTTTGACCAACAGGGCGTACTTAGCATAAGCATGTCCCCCTCGGACAGTGTGCGCCAGCTTCCTCCCGGCAGTGCCTACACCGCAGACAAGGGCGGAAACCTTGTAAAGCTAATCACTCCCCTGCCCGTACAGACCGAAAATAACGATTTAGTTTAGGAGGCAGTCATGGCTAAAATATTTCTTGACGTACAACTACCGGGCATGGCAAAAAAGTATGAATTTGCCGTAAACGATAATCTCACGGTGGGCAGGGTCAAAAATGACTTTGCAAAGCAAATTTCGGCGCTGGAGGGACGAGAGGTTTTCTCGGACATATCGCAGGTGCTGTTTTGCTCAAAATCGCTGGGCGGACTGCTAAGCGATGAGGAAAATCTGGCCGCAATGGAAATTAAAAGCGGCGACACAATAATACTGCTGTAAAAAATCAGCACAAACCTAATTTATACTAAGCGGTGGAGGCGGCGGCCAAAACCGCAACACCCCAAAGGGTGGCCTTTAGATGATTTTGCCCCAAATGGGACAGAGCAGCCAAGGGCCACCCGTAGGGGCAAAACGGGCCGCCACCAAGCCACAAGGGAGAAGTATTATGGGCGAACTTAGTAATGTAGATTCCGAAAAAATTGTTGCAACGGCCGCACGCATGGGCGATGAGGTTGAACAGGTGAAAAACGGCGTTATGGCCTTTCGTGATGCCATAGCCAAGTTGGAGAGCAGCTGGCAGAGTGAAAACAAGGCTATATTCATGCAGTCCTTTGAGGCCGACAGCGAAGCCATGGCCGAAATGGTGGTGCAAATGGGCGAACTGTGCGACACGCTAAGACAGGCCGCACAGTCATTTGACGAGTCCGAGGGCAATGTGGCGGGCAAAGTTGGCAACCTGAAATTTTAGGCAAAGGACAAAGCCCCCACGGCCCGTGGCTGTGGGTGGTAACACGCAGAATATTTTGCGGGTTAATGATATGTTGTTTATTGGCGCTGGGGAGCTTGGCAAATTCTTGGTATACCCCACCGAGGAGCTGCCTACCTGCACTCCCTGTGCCTTAAACAAAATAGGCGGCGGGAGGCCCTGCAACCTTCTCGCCGTCTTCCCCCTATAAAGATTTAAGCGGTACCAGGGGGTATAAAATATAAAATCAAAGGGCATAAAGGAGGGATTGTTTTGGCCGGAGAAGGCGAGATTAAGGTTGATATAAAAGCGTTTACAACAGCAGCCGATGAGGTTTCCAAGGCGCAAAAGCAGATTGCCGAGGCCTTTGAGCGATACATCCGAGAGCTTAACTCACTGCGCAGTGCTTGGCAGGGCGACACCTCGGATAAAATAAAGGCGGTGTCGGCCGCCATGAAAAACAGTGGCAGCGTTATTTCGACAAACCTTGCCGCCTACCGCAAAACCCTAAACGAGCTGGCCGGGGTGTACGACCAGTACGAAAAGGCGGTAGAGGAAGAAAGCAAGACCTTGGGATTTGATGCAAACTCGATGAGATAACAGCCAAAATGAGGTGAGATGATGTCAGGTTCAGGTATTAAATTTGACTACAACCAGACGGTAAATCAGGCCAATATAATTAAAGATGCCGCCACCGACATGCAGTCCAGATGCTGTAAGGCCCTTGGCGACATTACAGGAAGCATTGAGGCCTCGTGGACAGGCGATAGCGGCAAAAAATTTCACAACTACCTTGTAAGGGTACACGAAGACCTTGAAAAACAGGCAAAATTCCTGCACGATACATCCGAATTTTTAATTGAGGCCGCACAAAAAATGAAACAGGCCGAGGAAGCCGCAAAACAGTCGGCGCAGGGGCTTTGAGCTAAACAGTAAACTGCAAAGGAGTGGTTTTATCCATGTCAACCAGTCAGGTAAACATAAGTAGGCTAAAACAGGCCTCCTCCGAGATGGAGAAAATATATACATCGCTTGTGCAAAACGAGCATTTGCTTGCAGATATTATGGAGGTGGTAAAAACCGAGTGGCAGGGCGAGGCCGCCACGGTGTACCTAAACGCATACAAGCAAAATGCCCCCGAGCTTTCAAACATGTCAAAGCTTGTGCAAAACACCTCCCAAACCCTTGCCCAAATTGCCACAAGTTACAGCAAGCAGGAATCCAGCGTGGCCGATCTTATTCGCTCCACATTGCCAAAGGGTTAAGTTTAACCACCGCCAACCCTGCAGGGGGGGCAAAACAGTATTGATAGAAAAGGAGATAACACAATGGCAAGCTCCGAGATTACCGTAAATCCCCAACGACTAAGACAGGCCGCACAGGAACTTGATAAGGTGTACGGCACATACCGCAGCAACATGGAGCAGGCAGGCACCGAAACCCAAAAACTTAGGGATGTTTGGACCGGCCCTGCCGCCACTGCCTATTATACAAGCTTTGAGGGTATTAAGAAAAACTGCGAAAACTACCTTCAAACCCTTTCCAAAACCATAAAGGCGCTTTATGACACGGCCGATGCTTACGAGCGCAGTGAAAAAGAAATTACAGATGCGGCCGAGAATTTGCCAAAGCTTCCAAGTAATACAATGCGCTGAGGGGAGGAAACATCATGGCAGGGTACAAGGTGTCATATAAGCTATTGGGCCAACAGGCCGAAGAACTAAAAAAAATTTCGACCAGCCTGCTAAGTTACAGCGACACCCTAAAAGGCATTGCCCCAAAGCTTGGCGAGGGTGAAATGCTGCTGCAGGTGCGAAACAACCTAAACAAAATGTCCGAACAGCTAAACGAGCGCTCCATGATTATCTCGGTGGCGGGCGAAACACTTCAGGCCGCCATTGAGGAATATTCGGGGGTTGAGATTAAGTCGGTGAAAAACACCGAGGGCATTAAGGCCTGCAACCGCGACTTTTACAAAAACCCCGTGGTTGTGGGGTCGGGCAATTCGGACGGCGGTGGCGGTGGCGGAGGATACTCGGGAGGTAGCATGGACTACACCGACACCCCCGGCACAGGGGCCGACTACTCCAGTGCGTCTGATGCCGCAACGGCCGACGGCGTTAAAAACTTTGCCACCTCGGGCAGCGGGTCGTCGGACTACTCGGCAGGCGGTTATGACAGCGCCTCGGCCGGAACGGCAGGTGTTGCCGCCGCCGATGCCGCCAGTGCGGCGCAGTCCAACGTGGCAGGCGCGGCCGGTGTGGCAGGTGGCTTGGCAGGTGCGGCCGGCGTAGTTGGCGCACAAAAAATATTTGGTAAGAAAAATGAAGATAAAACCGCCGATAAGCAAAAGGCCGAGGAGGACTACGATGCCGAAAAGGCCCTGGCCGAAGCCCGAAAACGCCTGAGCGACATAGAGCAAAAATAGTACACAACATGACTGTATAATTTATTACAAAGTAAAAGGAGATAAAGTTATGCGTAGAATTTTACCGCTAATGTTAGCCATGCTTTTGATGCTTGCCCTAAGTGTGGGGTGCTCGTCAAAACAGCCACTGACCGAACTGCCAATAGGCGACGGCGCCACGGCAGACACAGCCGAGGGTGGCGACCAGCTGTATCAGCTTAGTTTTTCGCTGACCAACAATACCACCGTGGCCCTTACCGACATCCGCATAAAGGCTTCAAGCGGTGACGACTGGGGCGAAAACATACTGCCCGAGGGCTACATTGTGCCCGATGGAACCACCGTGGATATAACCTCCGAATACACAGGTGCGGCCGGCGAAACCTTTGATCTTTACACAAACGATGAGGTTGACGATTCCTACGAGTACATCAACCTAAATATGACCGAAATTAGTGCCATAACCCTTTTTGTTGAGTATGATGCCGATGGAAAGGTTGTAAACAACATTTCATTTGAATAATATCGATTTTCAGAGCTTCCCCCCCACCCTATCCATAACTAAAGTGGGGGGAAAAGTTTATATTTTTAGCGCTTGAAATGTGCCATTTTGCACATTTACTTTACCTTTGTTGTGTTGTATAATTTTAGCTACAATGCACAAAAAAATTTTTGGGAGGAAATAAATACTATGACCTATACTATTGAGGGCGGCTCGTTACCTGTTGCACTGTGCAAACTAAATGCAGGCGAGGGTATGGTTAGTGAATCCGGCGGCAGAACCTGGTCAAAGGGTGCGGTAAACCTTGAAACCAAGGGCGGCGGTGCCAAAAAAATGTTGGGCAGACTCCTAAGTGGTGAGAGCCTTTTCATGAGCCACTACACAGCACAGGAAGACTGTGAAATTGGATTTGCCTCAAGTTTCCCCGGGTGCATACTTGTTCGTGAGCTTGCCGCAGGCGAGAGTGTTATTTGCCAGAAAAGCTCCTTCTTGGCCGCAACCGATGGCGTGGAGCTGTCCATGTACTTTAATAAGAAGATTGGCAGTGGCATGTTTGGCGGCGAGGGCTTTATCATGCAAAAGGTAACCGGCCCCGGCACAGTGTTCCTTGAGGTTTCGGGCCACTGCACCGAGTACACCCTAAATCCCGGCGAGGTTATTAAGTGCGATACCGGCGTTTTGGCCGTTATGGACGAAACCTGCCAGATGGATATTGAAATGGTAAAGGGCGTTAAAAACATGCTGTTTGGCAGTGAGGGTGTTATCGACACCGTTATCACAGGCCCCGGCAAGGTTTACCTACAATCCATGACAATACCCAACATTGCAGGGCTTATTATCCCCTACATACCCAGCAAATAATTTGCCAAAAATAAAGGCCGAATCTCCCACCTGTGGAGGTTCGGCCTTTTTGTAATATGTCAAGGCGCAAAGCCATATAATAGCAAACATATGTTTGCGTTTTAGGGCGATGTATGATATACTAAATCCACCTTAATATTTGTCGTAGATTGTAAATATTACACACAAATTGTAAAATTGTGAAGGACAGCATACATTCCAACCGTTTGGAGGACCCACCATGAAAGAATTAAGCCAAAAAGCAATGGCCATATTAAACTATATTCGTAGCCGAAGCGGCACCGAGGTGCCCCCCACCGTGCGAGAGATATGCGCCGAGCTTGGAATAAAATCAACCTCGACAGCTCACCGCTACCTTGGAGAGCTGGAACAAGGTGGATATATAAGCCGAAGCGAGGGGCTTAATCGCTCGATACGCCTTGGTGGAGCAAATGCCCCCAAAATGGTGCCCCTACTGGGCAGGGTTACGGCCGGTATGCCGGCTTTGGCGGTGCAGGAACACACCGACTACATCCCCTACTACTGCAACCGAGGCGGTGGCGAGCATTTTGCCCTGCGCATTGACGGACAAAGCATGATAAATGCAGGCATATTTGATGGCGATGTAATTGTGGTGCGTCGCACGGCCTCGGCCGAAAATGGTCAAATTGTGGTGGCACTTCTTGAGGAAGAAACCACGGTGAAGCGTTTTTACCGTGAAAATGGCGGTTTTCGCCTGCAACCCGAAAACGATACAATGCAGCCCATATATACCGACGACCTTTCTATTTTAGGGCAGGTGGTGGCCTGTATTCGCCACTATGAATAGCCATAATTAAAGGAGCAATATGCACTCAAACCAACAAACCGAGATACAAACCGCACTGCTGGCGGCGCTGGACACAGGCGAATACGACATAGAGCAGTCGCTGGATGAGCTGGCCGAGCTTGCCTACACGGCCGGTGCCGAGGTGGTGGGCAGGGTCAGTGCAAAGCGGCAATCTCCCCATCCGGCCACCTGCCTTGGCTCGGGGCGCCTTGAGGAAATGGCCGACTTTGTAGAGGCGCACGAGGTTGACATAATAATATTTGATCGGGAGCTAAGCGCCACCCAACAGCGCAATATAGAAAAAATATGTGGTTGCCCCATTGTCGACCGAACCACACTTATACTCGATATTTTTGCCCAGCGTGCCCACACGGCCGCAGGGCGTTTGCAGGTTGAGCTTGCCCAGCAAAAATACCGCCTGCCACGGCTTGCAGGGCAGGGCACCGAGCTTTCTCGCCTTGGTGGCGGCATTGGCACCCGTGGCCCGGGTGAAACAAAGCTTGAGAGCGACCGCCGCCACATACGCAGCCGCATATCTTCGCTGGAGCGACAGCTGGAACAGCTCACGCGCCACCGAGAGCTTGTGCGCCGCCGCCGCAAACAAAACGAGGTGCCCACCGTGGCCATTGTGGGCTACACCAACGTGGGTAAATCCACCCTGCTGGAGCACCTTACAGGGGCAGGTGTGCTGTGTGAGGATAAGCTCTTTGCCACCCTTGACCCCACCGCCCGTGCCCTAACCCTTGGGGACGGCACCCGTGTGGTGTTAATAGACACGGTGGGTTTTGTGCGCCGCCTGCCACATCATTTGGTGCAGGCCTTTTCCTCCACATTGGAGGAGGCGGTGCACGCCGACGTGCTGCTTGGCGTGTGCGACATCACCGACCCTGCCCGTGACGAGCAGATGGCCGTAACCCGTGAGCTTATAGAGGAGCTTGGCGCCGGTGCCACCCCCATGTTAACGGTGCTAAACAAGTGCGACCGCCTGCCCTACCCCCCCACAATACTTGATGCCGACAGCGTGGCAATATCGGCCAAAACGGGCTACGGCGTGCAAAACATGTTGGAACGACTGGGCGAGATGTTGCCCAAAAACCGAGGCAAGTTTTGCCTGCTACTGCCCTATGCACAGGCCCATGTGGAGCACCAAATTATCGACCGTGGCGGCAAGGTTTTAAGCCGTGAGTATGCCCAGGAGGGCATTATTTTGGAGGCTTTTGTCCCAAGTAGCTGTTTTGATTTGGTAAAAGACTACATTCACATGTAAATTTTGTACTAAGGCAATAATAGTTTTACCAAAAATTAACATTATTAATAGCATTTTGCTCCACTACATGATATAATTGAGATGTAGTGGAGCTTTTTTTGGCCGAAAAAACAAAGGTTGGCCGCATATTTTGTGGCAATTAAGTTTAAGAATATAACTAAGCTCAGCTAAAACCACGCAGTAGCAGGAATAATTTAAGGGTAAATCTTGGCGGTTTGCAGGTTTTAGCAACCCAAATTTAGGTAGGTGGTTTTTATGTCACATTGTTACTACAACAGTTTTGACAGGCATTTTAAGATGCCTTTTGGCGCACTGCGTGAGGGCGAAACGGTGCAAATTTGCATTGATACCCTGCCCGAGTGCGACATCTACGCCCCCAGAATAGAAATATTTGAGGCCGACCGCTTTCACAAGCCATTTACCCTTGTGGGCATGGTCCCCCACCCCGACAGGCCAAACTGCTACATGGCCGAGTTCTCGATACCGCTTGCAGGGCTGTATTTTTACCGCTTCATTATGTGGAAAGAGGGCAAGGAGGTGCTGATGCTAAAGGGGCATCACGGCAATGCACAAATTGGTGCCACCGGCGAGATGTGGGCCCTCACGGTATACGACCATGACTTTACCACCCCCGATAAATTTAAGGGTGGCATAATGTATCAAATATTTCCCGACCGTTTTTGCAACAGCAAAACCCCAAAAGAGGGGGTGCCGGATGACCGCATTATGCGGGAGGACTGGGGCGCACTGCCAAAATATCAGCCCGACCCCGACGGCATATACCGCCCAAATGATTACTTTGGGGGCGACCTTGAGGGAATACGCCAAAAGTTGCCCCACCTGGCCAGGATGGGGGTTACAACAATATACCTAAACCCAATTTTTGAGGCCCATTCAAACCATCGTTACAACACCGCCGACTACCGCCGCATAGATCCGCTTTTGGGCAATCAGGAGGACTTTGTGCGGCTTTGCAGAGAGGCCAAAGAGATGGGTATTGGCATTATGCTGGACGGGGTGTTTTCCCATACAGGAAGCGACAGCATATACTTTGACCGAGAGGGCCGCTACGACGCCAAAGGGGCATATGAAGGCCCCGACAGCGCATATTACCAGTGGTTTTCTTTTGGGGAGCATCCCAACAGTTATGACTCGTGGTGGGGGTTTGACACCCTGCCAAATGTGCAAGAAAACACGCCGTCATACCGCAAATTTATTTGTGGAGAGGATGGTGTGCTGGATAAATGGCTAAGCCTTGGGGCCGATGGTTGGCGACTGGATGTGGCCGACGAGCTGCCCGACCTGTTTCTTGATGCACTGCGCCGTGGAATAAAGGAACGCCACCCCGATGCCCTTGTGCTTGGGGAGGTGTGGGAGGATGCCTCGACAAAATTTGCCTACGGCGAACGGCGGCGCTACCTGCTGGGCGGACAACTTGACAGCGTTATGAACTACCCCTTCCGTGATGCCATACTGGCCTTTGTGTGTGGCGGTGGCGGTGAGGAGTTTATATACTCGGTGTCAAGCATACTGGAAAACTACCCAAAATGCGTCTGCGATTTGTTAATGAACTTTCTCTCGACACACGATGTGGAGCGTGCCCTTACCCGCCTTGGCGGTGAACCCATGAACTCCCGTGACCGCACATGGCAGGCCATGCACCACCTTATGTCAGAGAAAAATTACAGCATAGCCACAAAGCGCCTAAAGCTTGCCGCACTGCTGCAATACACCCTGCCGGGTATACCCTGCCTGTATTATGGCGACGAGGCCGGCATGACGGGATACCGTGACCCATTTAATAGGGTGTGCTACCCGTGGGGGCATGAAAATGTAGACTTGTTGGAGTTTTTTGAAAAGCTTGGGCAGTTCCGACGCTCACACGGGCTGTTTGCCGAGGGTGACTTTACCGCACTGTGCGCCGAAAGGCAGTACTGCGCATACCTGCGCAGGGAGGGAGATCGTGCCGTGGCGGTACTGCTTAACACGGGGCATCAGCATGTCACCTTCCTGCTTCCCATGGGGTTTGTGCCCGACCAAGAACACTTTGCGGTGGGTAGCTGGGACCCTCGCAGTGGCATATTGGCCGCACGAAGTGGTGTGCTAATTCCCGGGCGGATGGAGTAGACTTGTGGCAAACTGTCCACACAAAAATAGATTTTAGTCAAATAAACATTAGGAGGTGGGCTATGTCCTCCCCTGTTGTACTGATAACCGGTGGTGCAGGCGGCATTGGCGCCGCCACCGCAAAGCTCTGCGCCAAGCAGGGCTACCCCATGGCCATAAACTACAATAAATCAAAACAAGCGGCCCACCTCCTGTGCGACGAAATAACCTCACAGGGGGGCGTGGCACTGCCTGTGTGCTGTGATGTGTCCGACCAAGAACAGGTAGAGCAGATGTTTTGTAAGATTGAAAAAACCATAGGCCCTGTGGATATCCTCATAAACAATGCAGGAAAGGCGGGACAACGCCTTTTTACCGACATAACCCCACACGAGTGGGACGAAATGTTTGAGGTAAACTGCAAAGGTATGTTTTTGTGCTGTCGCAGGGCACTGCCCAACATGATAAACCGCCAAAGTGGAAGCATTGTAAACGTGTCGTCGGTGTGGGGCATGGGGGGGGCCTCCTGCGAGGTGCATTACTCGGCGGCCAAGGCGGCCATAATTGGCATGACAAAGGCGCTGGCCAAGGAGGTTGGCCCCTCGGGTATACGGGTAAACTGCGTTGCCCCGGGGGTTATAGACACCCCCATGAACGACGACTTTTCCCCCGAGGACATGGGCACACTATGCGCAGAAACCCCACTGGGCAGAATAGGCACCCCCCATGAGGTGGCGCAAAGCATAATTTACCTTGCCACGGCCGAGTTTGTGACAGGGCAGGTGCTAAGCCCCAACGGCGGTTTTGTAATTTAGAAAAAATGTCAGGACGCATATAAAAGTGCCCAATAAAAGTTTTCCACACAACACGGCACACAGACCTAAAAATTATACGATAAAACGGCGGGGCATGTTTTGGCCCTGCTGTTTTTTTGCCCCAAAATGCAGTGTCAAAACCGGCAGAGGGTGGGACGGTTCTTTTATTGCGGCGCATATGAGGATAAACCCACCCAAGCCCTCTCACAAGCAATTTTGCAAAGCGCATCTAAGCCGTATAAATACCTGCACAAAATTAGGCAAAGCCGCATTAGGGGGTAAGAAAAAAGCCCGTAGAAGCTGCTCTACGGGCCTGAGTTTATTCGGTTGTTTTGCCGTGTTGGTGACCGCCGCCACCTCCCTGATGTTGACTGTTTGAACCTGAGTTGCCATTGCCATTTGAGTTTGCCGGTGGGAGCATAGCTTGGTCAAAAACCCCATCGTTTTCAATCATTTCACGAATAACCTTCATCGGTAAATGGGCAATTTCATCAACATGAATGTCTTGATTTACCTCCAAAAGCTCTAAATATGCGCGATACTTTCCAAAAGAAATGTTGTTTTGAAAGGCCTGCTCCTTGAGCTCTACATTTGCCGAGTGAAAGGAGACGTTTTGGTGATTAAAACCGCAACCCTCAATATTGTGAATAATCTCGGTGCTGTTGTCTGAAATGACGGTGATTTCTGTATAGCTGTCGGTAAACTCGGTAAAATTTTCTGTGTCATCAAGCAGTTCTAACGCATCAACATAGTTTAGGTTCTTAAGGTTTAATGAGTTTATAATGGCGGCGCCGTCCTTGTTGTCGGCGGTAACATCAATAACCCTATCAAAGGTGTTGAGGGACAATTCTACCGAGGGATTTATGTCAATGCTTATAAAAGCAACGGGGGTGAGGTAGACGTTTACAAGTATAAGCATAACAAACACGGCCATGGCAGGCGCAAGTTTAACAGTTAGCGGTAGGGTTCTTTTGGCTTTTTTTGCTGTTATGTTTTCAAAGGTCTGCATTTTTAGGTGTTCATGAGCCTGAATTTCCCCAAAAGCATTTTTAATTTTACCACTCATGCTCACTACCTCCTAAAATATTTTTTAGCTGCTCTCGGCCACGGGCAAGCAGGGTATAAACCGTGTTTACATTTTTATTTAAGATCTTCCCGATTTCCACCGCCGAATAACCCTCAAAATAGTGAAGATAAATCACAATTTTATACCTGTCCGAAAGTTGTTGCACAGCATCTCGGACATATCGGTTTTGGTCAAAATCGGGCTGTGTTTGCATATCGCAAGCTTGGTCTAAAGACATAGCATTCTTGCGAAAAAAGCTTTTAAGCAGGTCTTTACATTCGTTGATGCTCACACGGATAAACCAAGCTTTTTTATGCTCATCGTTTTCAAAATGAGCAGAACTTTTATAGTATTTTAAAAAGACATTTTGGAAAATATCCTCAGTATCTGCCGTATTTTTAAGATAAACTACGCAAATTCTTTTTACGGTATCTGCGTAAATCTCTATGGCAAGTTTTAAGTCCTGCTCAGTTCTCATAAATGGCTCCTTAGTTTCTGTTTTTTCCTCTGCCTTGGCCGTGGTTTTTACCTAAACCCTGCCTTGTGCCAAGGTTATCGCACTCACCATCACCGTTTTCATCGGCAAAAAAACCGCCTGCTGCACTGCCAATATTGTCATTCATGCCATCGCCGTTTGCATCTACAAAGCGACCACAATTCTTACCCCTGCCATAACCAACATACGAGCCACGGTTGTCGCAAATGCCATCTCCATCTTGGTCGACAAAGTTTGGGTAGGTGCCAAGGTTATCACAAATACCGTTGCCGTCGGTGTCGGTGTAGTTTGCGCCTTTTGTGGGGGCCGATGCAGTGGCAACTGCCGCGCCAAGCGACAACACAAGTGCTACCGTTAATCCCAAAGTGATGATTTTTTTCATGATTCATTCCTCCAAATAGTAAGGTTTATTCAAGGCATTTTTGCCTTTTCACCTATAACACGAGCGGGAGGAGTAAATCCTTTCAAACAAATTAATTTTTTTGTAGCAGGACAAAATACTGCCTCAAGATTAATTATACAATGACTCTATAAGTACCCACTGATAACAATAAAATAGTTTAATGCGGTAACCCCTTTTTATAAATCAGCAGCTCGGTTTTTTGCGTATTGCAGTAGTTCCGATTTGTCATTGCTCAGCCTGCCCTGCATCACAAGCTCGAGCAGTTCGCCCAAAAATTTGCCTATTTTAGGCCCCTGCGGTAGGCCCAGTGTTAGCAGCTCCTCCCCTGTGATGCAAAGCATGGAAAGGTTGTAACACTCCCCTGCCGACATTACCCGCGCGTAAAGTTTTTGGGCGGTATCAAGCTGTGAAATTTTGGCGCAGGAGGTTTGGGGGTTTTGCTCGGTCTTTGCAAGGGCTCGCCAAAATTGCAGTAGCCGCTCAAAACCCTGCGGGCCGATGTTGCCCAGCAAATACTTTACCGCAATGTCGTTTTGGGGGACACTGCAGACCGAATGTTTTATAGTAGCCCCCACCCCTGCAATGGTTTTGTCGTCAAACTTAAGGCGACGCAGGGGGGCGGTGCTCCCACCCTTGCCGCCCAGCAGTAGTGCAAGGCGCACAATGTGGCAGGGCGGTGCGGCCGCTATGGCTCGGGTGGCGGCGGCAGGGTCGGGGTGGGACGAAATCTCGGGCAATATAGTGGCCAAAACCTCCCAAAATCCTGCAAGAATGCTACCCGCCCCATCACCCACTATTAACTTTGCAAGCTCGGCGCTTATGCGCTCCCCCGAGATGTTTTTTAACAGCCCACGGCAGTTAAGCATGGCCAAAGCGGTTTGTTGCTCCACCTCAAAGCCGTAGGTGGCGGCAAAGCGCAGTCCGCGCATTATGCGCAGTCCATCCTCCAAAAAGCGCTGTGTGGGGTCGTCCACCGCGCGGATTACACCACATCTTAAATCCTCCTGCCCACCAAAACAATCCACCACCCCTGTGCGATGGCTATGTGCCATGGCGTTTACCGTAAAATCCCGCCTGCGCAGATCCTGCTCAAGCGAGGCGACAAAACTTACACTGTCGGGGCGGCGATTGTCGGTGTATACGCTCTCGGTGCGAAATGTGGTTACCTCGTAGGGGGTGTGGTCAATAATAAGGGTGAGTGTGCCGTGCTTAAGGCCGTTTTTGCGCATACGCAGCCCCTCAAAGCAGGCCTCTATTTGCTGTGGGGTGGCGTTTGTGCAGAGGTCAAAATCGGTTGGGGTGCGGCCAAGCAGGGCGTCACGCACACAACCGCCCACAATGTAGCCCTCAAATCCGTGGGCCTCGAGGGTGTTTATTATAAATTCCACATTTTTTGGATAGGTCATGGCCACCCCCCCTTAATAGCTACAAATATGCCCAAAGGCGCAGATGCTTGTCGATCACAGACCAAAACACATCTGTTCTTACCCCGTATTATAGCATCAAATGTGGGATAATGCCTATATTTTGCGCCAAAAAATTCCCGGGTGGGAACACATGACTAAAAATATCCTGTATTTGGCTTTTCAATTGACAAATTTGCATTACACATGTACAATACTAAGATAGAGAAATTGCGTAAAATTGCGGAATTTATAGCAAATTATGGCCCAGTTGAGGGAGGATTTTACAGTGGTAAAGAGTATGACGGGTTTTGGTCGGTGCCAGCAGACACTTGGTGGCAAGGAGATAACAGTCGAGATTCGCTCGGTAAATCACCGTTATTTTGAATGCTCCTGTCGGCTTCCTCGCAGTTATGCCTACACCGAGGAGCGCCTAAAAAAGCTCACCCAAAAGCACATTGCAAGGGGCAAGGTGGATGTATCGCTGAGCATTACCTCGCTGGACAGCGGTGGAGCCGAGGTGGCCATAGATCACGCCCTTGCAAAGGGCTACCTTGAGGCGCTGTGCGGCCTGAGCGATGCCCTGAAAATAGGGGGCAACATAACCCTTGCCGACATTGCACGTTTTCAGGATATATATGTGGTGAGAAGACCTGTCGAGGATGCCGATGCAGTCTGGGAGATGGTGCGGCAGGTGGCCGAGGTGGCCATTGAGGCCTTTGTGGGCATGAGGGCCGACGAGGGCGCAAACCTACGTGTTGACCTGTTATCCCGCATTGAAAACATAAAAACACTGCTTGCCCGTGTGGAGCAGCGCTCCCCCGTGACGGTGGAAAACCACCGCGCCCGCCTTTTGGCCAAAATGCAGGAGGTGCTTGGGCAGGTAGGCGTGGACGAGGGACGCATACTCCAGGAGGCCGCTATATTTGCCGAAAAGGTGGCGGTGGACGAGGAAACCGTGCGTCTGCGCAGTCATATGGATCAGTTCCATGTTATTTTGGACAGCCCCGAGGCCATAGGGCGCAAACTTGACTTCTTGGTGCAGGAGATGAACCGTGAGGTAAACACCATAGGCTCAAAGGCGCAGGATATTGACATTGCCCACACGGTGGTGGACATAAAGGCCGAGATTGAAAAAATTCGTGAGCAGATACAGAACATTGAATAATGGGGTATAAAGACAATGAGTAGCATTGGAGTAATTGGCGGAGCAGACGGCCCTACCGCAATTTTTATGGCAAGCCCCTTTCCGCTTGCACTGGTGGGTGTAGGTGTGTTGGTGTTGGTGGTCGTGGCGGCCGTGGCGGTATTTTTGGTGGCTAAAAACCGCAAAAATCACGACTGATAATATTTTGCGCACAGCCCTCACATTGTGACAAAAAATCTGCCGCAAAGGAGTAATCATAAACATGAAGCTAATAAACATAGGTTTTGGCAATATGGTTTCGGCCAACCGCCTTGTGGCCATAGTAAGCCCCGAGTCGGCCCCCATAAAACGTATTATACAGGATGCAAGGGAGCGTGGGTCTCTGGTGGATGCCACCTACGGCCGCCGCACCCGCGCTGTTATAATTACCGACTCTGACCATGTTATACTGTCGGCAGTACAACCCGAAACTGTGGCCAACCGCCTTGTGGACTACGACGACGAGGAGGATATGGATGCCGATGACTAAACGAGGGCTTCTAATTGTATTTTCCGGCCCATCGGGGGTGGGCAAGGGTACAATGCTTGAGCAGTATATGCTTGGGCGTGAGAATGTTTGCTACTCGGTGTCGGCCACAACCCGCACACCACGCCCCGGCGAGGAGGATGGCAAACACTATCATTTTCTTACAAAACAGCAGTTTTTGGATATGGCCGAGAATGGCCGTATGCTTGAATATGCCCAGTACAACGGCAACTACTACGGAACCCCACGCCCTTTTGTGGAGGCACAGCTGGAGCAGGGGCGTGATGTAGTGCTTGAAATAGAGGTGCAGGGAGCAATGCAGGTTAAAAGCTCCATGCCCGAGGCTTTACTTGTATTCGTGCTACCTCCCAGTGTTGCGGTGCTAAGGCGCCGCCTTGAGGGACGTGGCACCGAGGACGAGGAAACGGTAAGGGAGCGCATGTTGGCGGCGCTTACCGAGCTTGAGCAGGCTACAAGTTATGATTATGTTATAGTAAACGATGACCTTGACACCGCAGTGACACAGCTTGATGCCGTGATAAAAGCGGCCAAGTGCTCGGTGGATTTCCAAAAAAAATTAATTGATGAGGTGCTTAAAAATGCTTAAACCCGCTATGTCTCAGATACTTCAAAAGGGCGACAACTACTACGAATTTGTGGTGGCAGTGGCCAGAAAAGCCCGCAAGTTAGCCCAGGAGAGCGAGGAGCGCAAGGAATCGCTTGAGGGTAAGTCGGTTAGTTTGGCGGTGGAGCTTTTTGCCGACGGAACCGAGAAGGTTCCCCATCTATAAAAACTATTTGGTGAGGAGGGATGAGCATGTTTTCGGGAAAAACTCTGCTAATAGGGGTGAGCGGTGGCATTGCGGCATATAAAACGGCCGCCCTTGTCAGCGAGCTTGTAAAGCAGGGCGGGGATGTTCATGTCCTCATGACCGCAAATGCCACAAATTTTGTAGCCCCCCTCACCTTTGAGACCCTTACCGGAAACCGTGTGCTAATTGACACCTTTGACCGCAACTTTCAGTGGAATGTACAGCATGTGTCGCTGGCCAAGCGTGCCGATGCTTTTTTGGTGGCGCCGGCCACGGCCAACATAATTGCAAAGCTAAACCACGGCATTGCCGACGACATGCTAAGCACGACATTTTTGGCCTGCACCTGCCCCAAAATACTGGCGCCGGCCATGAATACCGCCATGTACCAAAACCCCGTAACTCAGCAAAACCTTGAGGAGCTAAAACTGCGTGGCATAGAAATTCTAACCCCCGACAGCGGGTACCTTGCCTGTGGCGATGTTGGCCCCGGGCGTATGCCCGAGCCCTCACAGTTAACCGAGGCTTTGGCCGCCACCCTTACCCCTAAGGATATGCAGGGTATAAATGTGGTGGTAAGCGCCGGCCCCACCTGCGAGGATTTAGACCCCGTGCGCTACCTTACCAACCGCTCGAGCGGTAAAATGGGGTACCAAACCGCCCTGGCCGCCGCCCGTCGTGGGGCAAAGGTGACACTTGTGTCGGGCCCCACGGCACTGTCCTGCCCCCATGGGGTGGAGCGTGTTGATGTGCGCAGTGCGGCCGATATGCTGCGTGAGGTAACCACGGCGGCAAAAACGGCCGATATAGTTATAAAATCGGCCGCAGTGGCCGACTACACCCCCAAAAGCATGGCCGAGCACAAGCTTAAAAAGGGGCAAGGGGAGCTGAGCCTTGAGCTTGCACGCACCACCGATATACTTGCCACACTGGGCAAAAACCGCCCCGAGGGACAGGTGTTGGTGGGATTTTGCATGGAAACTTGTGACCTTGTGCAAAATGCCGCGCGCAAATTGCAGCAAAAAGGGGTGCAACTTGTGGTGGCCAACGAGGTGGGCAAACAGGGTGCAGGCTTTGGCGTGGATACAAACATTGCCACCCTTGTGGGTCACGATGGCACAGAACAACTTGAATGTATGAGCAAATATGAGCTTGGCAATGTAATACTAAGTCAAGCCCTGAAACTATATAAAGAGGGGAAGCCCCACTCCCCCACCCCAGCGTGAAAGAGGTGCTTTTTTGAGCCTTGTCGCCCGAGTGGCGGTTTCCCAAACCGCCTACCACTTCGACAAACTCTATGACTACATTGTCCCACCCCATCTTGAGGGCCTGTGCGAGGGCTGTCGGGTGACGGTGGGATTTGGTGCATCAAAAAAGAGCCGCATGGGGCTTGTGGTGGAGCTTTTTACCACCGATACCCCAGCGGCATCCCTAAAACCGCTGATCAGCTGTGAGGACAAAACCCCTGCACTAAATGCCGAGGGGTTGGCACTTTTGCGCTATCTGCGTGAGCAGACCTTTTGCACATGGTATGAGGCCCTGTCGGCGCTGTTGCCGGCAGGGTTTGGCATACATATGGAGATGGAAATTACCCTCTCCCCCAATTGGAGCGAAAAACTCTCCCAAAGCCTATACGCGCTGGACAAGGAGGCACAGCTTGTAACCGATTGGCTAAAACGTCGGCGCAAGGCGGCCGCCGTAACAGCCCTTACAAAGGAGCTGGGTGCCGAGGCTGCGGGCATGGTGGCACAGCTTGTGGAGTGTGGCGTGGTGGCACAAAGTCAAGCCGCACGCCGCCGCATGGCCGACGAAACCCAAACCATGGTGGAACTGTGCGACCCACCCGAAAACCCACCCCCCTTCACCGAAAAACAGCAGGCCGTAAAGGAACTACTGGAGGAGGCCGACGCACTGAGCCTAAAGGAGGTTTGCTACTACGCAGGGGTTACCCGTGGAGTGGTGGATAAGGTGGTGGCGGCCGGCATTGCACGCTATGAGCAGGCCGAGGTGGAAAAACAACCCGAGGAGCTGGCCTGCGACCATGGGCCACCGCCCGAGGTGGAGCTGTCGAGGGAGCAGACCGAGGCCCTGCACAGCTTAGAGGAGCTTTGCCAATTGCCCACAGGGGGCACGGCCATGCTTTATGGGGTTACAGGCAGTGGCAAAACACAGGTGTTTTTGTCCCTGATACGCAGTGTGCTTAAAAAGGGTAAAACCGCCATAGTGCTTGTGCCCGAAATAGCCCTGACCCCCCAAACCATATCGCTTTTTTGCCAAAATTTTGGGCAGGAGGTGGCCGTAATACACAGCGGCCTTTCGATGGGTGGCCGCCTTGAACAGTGGAAACGTATAAAGGCAGGAAAGGCCTCAATTGTGGTGGGAACACGCTCGGCCGTGTTTGCCCCACTGCAAAACCTTGGACTGATTGTAATAGACGAGGAGCAGGAACAGTCCTACCATAGCGGGCGCTCCCCACGCTACGATGCCCGAGAGGTGGCCAAAATACGCTCGCGCTACAACAAATGCGGGCTTGTGCTCTGTTCGGCCACACCCTCGATAGAAAGCTTTTACCGCGCAAAAAGCGGGGACTATAAACTAACCTGCCTAAAAGAGCGCTACGGCGTGGCAAAACTCCCCGATGTCACTATAATAGATATGAAGGAGGATGAGTCCTCCTCTCAGGGGTTGTCTCAAACCCTGCTTGACGAGCTTCACCACAATTTGGAGGTGGGGGAACAGTCGGTGCTACTGTTAAACCGCCGTGGCCACAGCACAAGGGTTAGATGTGTGCAGTGCGCCCAGGAGGTGCAGTGCCCCCACTGCTCGGTTTCCATGACCTATCATGCGGCCAATGGACGGCTGGTTTGCCACTACTGTGGCACAAGCACCCAAAAACCCGAGAGCTGTCCCCACTGTGCCAGCCGCTTTATACACTACACAGGCCTTGGCACACAGCGTGCCCAAGAGCAACTTGCAGAGCTCTTCCCACAGGCCAAAATACTGCGCATGGATGCCGACTCCACCATGTCGCGTCACTCCCACCGCAAACTGCTTACCGCCTTTGGTGACGGGGAGTATGATATACTACTGGGCACGCAGATGGTGGCCAAGGGGCTGGATTTTCCCAATGTAACCCTTGTGGGGGTGCTGGCGGCCGATCAAATGCTTTTTGCCGACAGCTTCCGCTCGGGCGAGCAGGCCTTCTCACTCATAACACAGGTGGTGGGACGATGTGGGCGAGGACACCGCCCAGGCAGAGCCTTTATACAAACCTATGTGCCCCAAAACCCAATAATAGAACTGGCCGCCACACAGCAATACGAGCAGTTTTACGGCGAGGAAATTGGGCTTAGACGACTGCATCTTTACCCACCATTTTGCCGCATATGGCTTGTGGGTTTTGCCGGGGAGGACACGGCCCGCACAGCCGCCGCCGCCCTTAGGTTTGGCCAAAAGCTGACAAAACAGCTGGCCAAAGACCACCCCACCCTACCAATACGGCTGCTTGGCCCTGCCGAGGCAACGGTGCCAAAGGTGGCAGGCCGCTACCGCCAAAAACTGCTTTTAAAATGCGCAAACACCAAACAAACCCGACAACTGCTAAGCGATGCCCTGCGTGATTTTTCAAAGGACCGTGCCAATGCAGGGGTGAGCGCATTTATAGATCCGGGGTATGACTCGGGGTTTTAATATTAACCCTGCCAATATAAAAACCCTTCTTTACAAAGGCAGCTATGCGAATAAATTATACATAATTAGGAGGAGTTAACCATGGCCTACCGCAAAATTTTGACCGATGAAAACCCACGGCTTCGTAAGGTAAGCCGCCCTGTGGAGAACTTTGATGCACGACTGCACGATTTGTTGGATGACATGCTTGAAACCATGATCCGTGCAAACGGCGTGGGGCTGGCCGCCCCACAGGTGGGGGTACTGCGCCGCGCCGTAATTGTGGATGTTGGCGAAGGACATATAGAGCTTATAAACCCCAAAATTGTTGAGATTGAGGGTGAGCAGGAGGGTCAAGAGGGCTGTCTTTCCTGCCCCGAGCAGTGGGGTATGGTAACCCGCCCTGCCTATGTTAAGGTGGAGGCGCAGGACCGCAACGGCGAGGAGTTTACCCTTGAGGGAGAGGAACTTATGGCTGTGGCCATCTGCCATGAACTTGACCACCTTGATGGTGTGTTGTTCAAAGATAAGGCCAGTCGTATGCTCAGCATTGAGGAGTTGGAGCAGGAGCAGGATGACTAATCACCCCAAAACGGAGGATCTAAAATGAGAATTGTGTTTATGGGCACGCCCGATTTTGCAAAAACCTGCCTTGAGCGCATACTGGGCAAGGAACATGAGGTGGTGGGGGTATTTACCCAACCCGACCGCCCAAAGGGACGATCCGGCAGGCCGGTGCCACCCCCCACAAAGGAGCTGGCACTAAAGGCCAATATACCCGTTTACCAACCCGAAAAACTGCGCGATGGCACCGCCCTTGCACTGCTTAAAGAGCTTGCCCCCGATGTAATTGTGGTGGTGGCCTATGGCCGAATACTCCCACTTGATATACTGGAGCTACCAAAGCACGGTTGCATAAACATCCATGCCTCATTGCTACCGGCCTACCGTGGCGCCGCCCCCATACAGTGGAGCGTGATAAACGGGGATGAACAAAGCGGTGTGTGCAGTATGTTTATGGATGAGGGCATGGACACAGGGGATATAATCCTCACACGCACAACACCCATAGACAGGGACGAAACCTCGGGCGAGCTGTTTGAGCGATTGTCGGTTATTGGTGCTGACTGCCTGGTGGATACGCTTGAGGTTTTGCGTGATGGTGGCACACTGCCCCGCACCCCACAGGACCACCAAAAGGCCACCCATGCCCCCATGTTGTCCAAGGAGATGGGACGGCTTGACTTTACAAAATCGGCCGCCGAGCTACACAACCTTGTGAGGGGATGTTCGCCCTGGCCTGGTGCACAAACACGCCTGCGCGGCAAGATGCTGAAAATCCACAAAAGCAGTCCTGTCGACATAACATTTGATGCGCCTTGTGGCACCCTGATGGCGCTGGAGGACAGGCTGTATGCCGTATGTGCGCAGGGTGGGGCACTGCAACTTTTAACCATACAACTTGAGGGTAAAGCCAAGGTGTCAGCCGCAGATTTCCTGCGAGGATTTAGACTGATTGAGGGGGAACTTTTGGGGGAATAATAAGGGAGCGATAAGGGCGTTATTCATACCTTGTTCATATACCTATGCTATAATTTGGGTTTAGTAAAATTGGCAAAAATGCACCGTATTATATTTTTGACGGTTGTATGTTTGCCTTAGCTGTACACCTAACCTGTATTTATAGAACCGACCCCAAAAAAAGTTTTATTAAGGATGTGATCTTTTGCTTTTTTACGGCTTTGATGCATATTACTTCATACTGGTGGTTCCGGCACTGCTTTTGTCACTTTGGGCCCAGTACAAGGTCAATTCAACCTACACAAAATTCTCCAAAAGCCGCACCATGCGTGGGCTGAGTGGTCACGATGCCGCACGGCGCATACTCGACCTAAACGGCCTGTCGTATGTGCGCATAGAGCAAACAGCAGGCAAGCTGACCGACCACTTTGACCCACGGGATAATGTTGTGCGTTTGTCCGACGGGGTGTACAACAGCCAGTCGATTGCCGCTGTTGGAGTGGCCGCCCACGAGGTAGGACATGCCATACAGTACGCCCAAAGTTATGCCCCCATGAAACTGCGTGCCGCCATAATACCCATGACAAACATAGGCTCTACGCTGTCCATCCCCCTGATATTTTTAGGGTTTTTCCTGAGCATAGAACCGCTTGTAACGGTGGGCATACTGCTGTTTTCGCTTGTGGCGGTGTTTCAGCTTGTCACACTGCCGGTAGAATTTAATGCCAGCAGTCGTGCAATAGCCACACTTGACAGCCAAGGAATACTAACCGCCGAGGAGCTTGCCGGCACACGCAAGGTGTTGTCGGCCGCCGCCATGACCTATGTTGCGGCGCTTATTGTATCATTAGCACAGCTTTTGCGCCTGCTCCTACTGTTTGGCGGACGCAGCAGGGACTGACCGCCCACCGAAAGGATGACCAACCATGACCTCCAGAGAACTTTGCATAAAAACCCTTGTGCGCATGAAGGCAGGACAGGGTTACTCAAACCTTGTACTGGACTCAGCACTTAAAAAAAGCGGGCTTGACCCACGGGACAGCGCCTACGCATCACTGCTGTTTTACGGCGTGCTTGAGCGTGAGCTGACCCTTGAGTGCTGTATTGCCCCACTGTGTTCAACAAAACTGCGCAAGCTCTCCCCTGCTGTTTTGTGCATACTAAAAACCGCCGTTTACGAACTGCTTTACACCGACACCCCCGAGCGGGCGGTACTGCATCAGGCCGTGGAACTTACACGCAAACTAAAACAGCCAAAGGCCTCGGGGCTGGTAAACGGAGTGCTTAGATCATTTTTGCGCAGTGAAAAGGCAATACCCCTGCCCAAAGGGCCACACTCGGCACGGATGTCGGCCGAGTTTTCGGTGGCAGAACAAACAGTGGCCATGCTTATTCGGGCCTATGGGCAGGAGGAGGTGCAAAAGTTTTTGGCCGCCTCCCACGGCAGTGCCCCCATATTTTTGCGTGTGAACACCACCAAAACAACCCCACAAGCACTGCAAACCGAGCTTGAAAAATACGAAATACAAACCACCACCCTGCCCGAGTTGCCAAACGCCCTGCGTGTGGTGGGGGGAATGGGGGGCGATCTTCGCCGCACCGACCCATTTTTGCAGGGGATGTTTCATGTGCAGGATTTGGCCTCACAGCTAACCATAATGGCACTGGACCCGCAACCCGACATGGCGGTGCTGGACGTTTGCGCCGCACCCGGGGGCAAATCCTTTACGGCGGCACAGCATATGCAAAACAAGGGTCGCCTGCTCTCGCTGGAGCTTCACCCGTCGCGCGTGGAGCTTATAACCAAGGGGGCCCTGCGGCTGGGGCTTGACTGCATTAAGGCCGACGCCGCCGATGCCTCACAGTTTGACCCACAGCGTGGACAGTTTGATCGCGTGCTCTGCGATGTGCCCTGCTCGGGCATTGGGGTACTGCGCCGCAAACCCGATATACGCTACAAAACCCCCGACAGCTTTGCCGAGCTGCCCACCCTACAAGCCGAGATACTAAACACCTCGAGCAGGTATGTAAAAAGCGGCGGTCGGCTTATATACTCCACCTGCACCCTAAACCCTGCCGAAAATGAGCAGGTGGTACAAAACTTTTTGAGGGATAACCCACAGTTTTCCCCCCACCCACTGCCGGCCATACTGGGTGAGGAAGACTGCGTAACCCTCCTAAACCACCCACTTGACTGCGATGGATTTTTTATTGCGGCAATGAAAAGGGACTAAGACTTTAAAGGCGGCAAATTTGGGTTTTGTTTGCGTCCTGGCGCGGCGGGGGGCTCACCGGGCATCAGCCCACTCCATGGGCATCAGCCCACCTCCCCCCACACCCACCACCCCAAAACCCCAAACAAAACCCAAAACCAAAAGGAGGAAGAAAGATGGTAGATATAAAAAGCATGACCTTCACACAACTTCAAGACTTCCTCTGCGAGCTGTCTTTGCCCAAATTTCGCACCGCACAAATTTTTGACTGGCTGCACAAAAAACAGGTGGGTAGTTTTGACGAAATGAAAAACCTGCCCCTGCCCCTGCGCCAAACCCTTGCCGAAAAATGTGTTTTGGCCGGTGTGCGTGTGGAGCGTGAACAACGCTCGGAAATAGACGATACCCGAAAATACCTCTTTGCACTGGGCGACGGCCGATGCGTTGAGGCCGTGCTTATGAGCTATCATCATGCAAACAGCCTATGTATATCTACACAGGTGGGGTGCAGGCAGGGGTGCGGATTTTGCGCCTCGACAATAGGTGGGCTTGAGCGTGACCTCACCCCGGGTGAGATGCTTGATCAAATATATGTTGCGGCCGCCCACAGCAAAAAACCGATAGGCTCGGTGGTGCTGATGGGAATAGGCGAACCGCTGGACAATTACGACAATGTGCTGAGCTTTTTGCAAATACTAAGCGACCCACGGGGCATGGGGATGAGCTTGCGCCATGTTTCGCTCTCGACCTGTGGGCTTGTAGATAAAATAGATGATTTGGCCGATGAAAAGTTGGGACTTACCCTCTCGGTGTCGCTTCATGCCACCGACGACAACACCCGAAGCGAGATAATGCCGATAAACCGTCGGCACAACATAGCAAGTTTACTGCGTGCCTGCAAGCGATATTTTGCCATAACGGGACGGCGTGTGTCCTTTGAATATGCCCTAATAGATGGTGTGAACGACAGCAAGGCCGAGGCCACAAAATTGGCCGAGCTACTGCGTGGTATGAACTGCCATGTAAACCTAATACCTGTAAACCCCGTGAGGGAGCGTGGCAACAAACGCAGCACCCCCCTTGCGGTGGAACGCTTTAGGCGGGAACTATGCCGCCTTGGGATAAATGCAACGGTGCGCCGAGAACTGGGAAGCGACATATCGGCCGCCTGCGGACAGCTAAGACGGGAGGAGCTTTCACAGTGTGAGGGCGAATGCCTGCAAAATACTACTCTGTGACGGGGCCTTTTCACCTTGGGTTTGGGCAGAATGGAGGAAAAAGATGTTGAAACTGTTGTGTGGCAGTCACACAGGGATGGTGCGCAGTGCAAATCAGGATAACTATGGGGGCAGTGCAGAGGGGCTGGCCTACGGATTTGTGTGCGACGGCATGGGTGGTCACAATGGGGGCGAAACGGCGGCCGAGCTTGCAAAAACGGCCATAGAGCGCACATTTGGCCGCCGCCCCGACCGCAAGCTTGATGCAAGGGGACTGAAAAACCTAATAGAGTCGGCCGTAATGACGGCCAATGCCGAGATATACAGCCGAGCAGCCGATGACCCCACCCTAAGCGGTATGGGATGCACACTGGTGCTGGCGGTGGTGCAGGACAACCTTGCCACACTATGCCATGTGGGCGACAGCCGCATTTACCTAATAAGGGGGCAGGAGCTACACCCCCTGACAAGGGACCACAGTTTGGTGCAGGAAATGGTGGACAAAGGCAAGATAACAAAGGACGAGGCCGAACATCACCCCGAGCGCCACTACATCACCCGAGCACTTGGTGTGGCGCAGGGGGTTAAAATAGAATGGGGCGAGAGTGAGTTTTTAGAGGACGATATACTTCTTTTGTGCTCCGACGGATTTCATAACATGGTGCCACAGCAGGATATTCCACAGCTTTGCCATCTTGCGGTGCAAAACCAAAACGCAAAATGCCTTATCGACAGTGCAAACGACCAAGGCGGCGAGGATAACATAACAGCTATGCTGTTTTACAGCGAGTAACAGGATATTTTTTGACTATACATCTATTCGAAGCCACACAGGGAGGGGCCCTGTGCAGGTGGAAAGGAAATTTATAACTTATGGAAAACTTGGTAGGAAAACAGTTTGGCGGACGCTACGAAATAATGCAGCTTATAGGGGTTGGAGGAATGTCCAACGTCTACCGCGCCAAAGATCTTGAGGAAAACAAGGTGGTGGCCATTAAAGCTCTGCGCAAAGAGCATGTGGGAAACCCTGAGTTTGTAAACCGTTTTCGCAACGAAAGCAAGGCGGTTTCCATGCTTTCGCACCCCAACATTGTGCAGGTGTACGACGTTGCAATGGGCGACCAACCCTGTATTGTTATGGAGCATATTGAGGGCATAACCCTTAAAGAATATATTGAGCAAGAGGGACGCATAGGCTGGAAAATGGCGGTGCACTTTGTGGTGCAAATTCTGCGCGGACTGGGCCATGCCCATGACAAGGGCATAATACATCAGGACATAAAACCCCACAACATCATGCTACTGCGTGACGGCACCGTAAAAATAACCGATTTTGGCATTGCACAGCTTTCCCGCACACCTGTACGCCAAACCTCCGATCAGGCGGTGGGCTCGGTGCACTACATCAGCCCCGAGCAGGCCCGTGGCGAGCAAACCGACGCCTCAACCGACATATACTCGGTGGGTGTAATGCTGTACGAAATGCTGACAGGCAAACTGCCATTTGAGGCCGACAGCCCCGTGTCGGTGGCCATAAAGCAGATCGAATCCGAGGCAGTTCCCCCCACTGCCATAAACCCCGACATACCCCCAACACTGGAGGCCATAACCCTTGTGGCCATGGAAAAACAGGCAGGACAGCGCTACCGCTCGGCGGCCGAGATGCTACGCAGTATTGACCGCTTTAGAAAAAACCCCGAGGGCGAAAGCGAGGAGGGCCAGCAGTCCATCCCTGCCCCGGCCCCAACACCCACCGCTCCCCCACCTACTCCGCCTAAAAAGCGTGGGCGTGAGAAGAAAAAGGAGAAAGAGGATATGAAAAAAGGCACCCCAATTTTGCCTGTGCTAACAGGAATTACAATTGCATTTGTGGTGGCAACCATTATATTTGTAACGGTTATGGTCATGATTGCCGACCCATTTGCCGAGGTTGAAAACATTGCGCTGCCCGACCTTGTGGGCATGAGCTACGAGGTTGTAAGCAGTACCCCGCAATATGCCGATAACTTTAATATAGTCATTGAGGAAACCCGCCCCAGCGCCGACTATGCGGCAGGCACTATAATGTCCCAGTCGCCAAGCTCGGTGCCTACCCTTAAAAAGGGTTCAACCATCACCGTAATTGTAAGCGGCGGCGCCCAGATTGTTACCATACCCTCATACGCAGGGCAGGAGGCCACCACGGTTTATGTGGGACTAAACGAACTGGGGCTTGAGTACTCCGAGGTAAGCGTGGAGTCCGACACGGTGCAGGAGGGCTATGTTGTACGTACCGAGCCGGGGCCAAACTCTCAGGTAAGCACGGGCACAAGTGTTACGGTTTATGTAAGCCGTGGCTCGGACAAAATGCTGGTGGAGGTGCCCGACGTAACCGATGAATACGAGGATGATGCGGTTGAAATTCTTGAGGACGCAGGTTTTGAGGTTGATGTGTCAAGACAGCAAAGCGAGTACTATGACGAGGGCGAGGTTATAAGCCAAACCCCCGACGGCGGCACCATGTTTACCGAGGGTAGCTCGATACAGCTTACCGTAAGCTCGGGCGATGAGGCCGTAGATTCGCTGGATATACTTGTGCGACTGCCCGAACTTATCACCCATGAGGTAACCCTGACGGCCGAGCGTGACGGCGACTTCCTACGGGAGGTTGACCTTGTGCCCAGCGAGCAGCGTGTATGGCAGATAACCCTTCAGGGGGATGGCATAAGCGATGTAACAATTTACCTTGATGGTGTGGAGTATATGGCCTATATGGTAAACTTCGACGATGAAAGCGTGGTGCGCACCAAGGATTATTCCGATGATTTTGCAAACTGGTAAAGAAACGGAGCATAAATATGAGCCGTACAGAGCAGGGAAAAAATGCGCAAAGGCTAAAGGGTAGAATTGTAAAACTCAGCGGTGGGTTTTATGAGGTGGATACCGACAGCGGACGCATTGTATGCAGGGCACGGGGCCTCTTTCGCAAGGAAGGGGTCAGCCCCTATGTGGGCGATAGGGTGACAATAGAGATATCGGCGCCGGGTGTGGGCACCGTTACCGAGATAGACCCACGCAAAAACAGCCTTATCCGCCCCCCACTTGCCAATATTGATCTTTTGGCAATAGTGGTGTCCACCACCGCCCCACTGCCAAACCCGTTGGTGATAGACACCATGACGGCCATTGCCCACCGCCGTGGCATAACCCCACTTATAATAATAAGCAAAACCGATATGGCCTGCCCCGACCGTCAGGAGCAAATATACCTTGGCGCAGGGTACAGGGTTATAAAGGTAAACAGCCCATTGGGCGAGGGGGTGGCCGAGGTTGCCGATGAACTTTGTGGCAAAACCACCGCCTTCACCGGAAATTCGGGGGTGGGTAAATCCACCCTGCTAAATGCACTGCACCCCGGCCTTTCCATAGACACGGGGGAAATAAGCCAAAAGCTTGGACGTGGACGGCACACCACCCGACATGTAGAGCTTTACCGCCTACCCAACGGTGGCTATGTGGCCGACACCCCGGGTTTTTCGGCCATAGATTTTGCAAAATTTGAGCGCATGGCGGCCGACGAGCTGGAGCACTGTTTCCCCGAGTTTGAGGATTACATAGGCACCTGCCGCTTTACGGGATGTAGCCACACCAAGGAGAGCGGTTGTGCCGTGCTAAGCGCGCTTGAGCAGGGGGAAATATCACAGGTGCGCCACCAAAGCTATCTACAACTACATGAACAGCTCAGCCAAATTCCCAAATGGCAGATAGAAAAAGAACAAAGGGCAGGCGCAGGGGGCGGACATGGAAAGGTACGATAAACAAAAACGATGCGTGGTGGTCTGTGCAGGTAGCGTTACCCCATGGGATGTAAAGCTATGCGCAGTAACCGACAGCGACTACATAATTGCAGCCGATGCAGGAATGCACCGAGCAAAGCAAATGGGCATAACCCCACACCTAATTGTGGGAGATTTTGACTCGGCCGACCTGCCCAAAAGCTGTGATATACCAATAGAGCGTCACCCCTCCCACAAGAATGACACCGACTGCCTGCTGGCACTGCGCCGAGGGCTTGAGATGGGATGCGGCAGTTTTGTAATTTTGGGCGGCCTGGGCGGACGGCTTGATCACACCATAGCCAATATACAAAGCCTGCGCTTTTTGTTGGAGCGTGGCTGTGAGGGGATGCTAATAGGAGAGAAAACCACCCTGAGGCTGCTGCAAAATGGCAGCATAACCCTGCCCCCAACAGAGGGATACCTCTCGGTTTTTGCCATGGAGGGGCGCTGTGTGGGGGTGTGCGAGCGGGGGCTGGAGTACAATATAGAGGACGCCACCCTGAGCACTGCATTTCCGCTTGGGGTGAGCAACCGTTTTGTTGATGGGCAGACCGCCACCATAGAGGTGAGGGATGGTCTGCTGATTGTAATGACGGTTATAGAGGACTGATGGCAGGGCAAAACATGCCTGCGTGAAACAAATATTAGGGAGAAATGTATATATGACCTCAATAATTATTGGTCAGGTGGCCATGATGTTTATGCTGATTTTGGTGGGGGTTATCTGCGCCAAAACGGGATACTATACCGAAGAAGCCACCGGAGCCGGCATAAACCTTATACTGCTTATTGTGGCGCCGGCCATAATTTTGCGTGAATTTACCCGCCCCGGCAACACACTGAGCGTTACCGATGCTTTTATAGCCCTTGGCATTGTGGTGGGAATAAACCTTGTGTCCACTTTTCTGGCAAAACTGCTCATACCAAAGCGTGAGGGCACAAACTACTCGGTGGAGCGTGTGGCGGCGGCGGCCAGCAATGCAGGCTTTATGGGGCTGCCCCTTATAAATGCCACAGTGGGCGAGCAGGGCATGTTTTTTGGCACTATATTTATAGCCATGTTTCAGGTGTTTACCTGGACATTTTGGATTAAGGAAATAGGCGGAAGCCGGTACAAGCTTGAGCCCATTCGGCTTGTAAAAAACCCCGCTATAATAAGCGTGGTGGTAAGCTTTATACTATTTGCCATAGGGGTGGAACTTCCCCTGTTTATGACCGATTTTCTGGACTACCTAACCCCCCTTAACACCACCCTGTCCATGATAATAATGGGGGTGTTTTTGGCAGGGCTTACCCCCAAAGAGCTCATGCCCGACCGCCACGGCTGGTGGGCCATTGCCCTGCGTGGGGTCATAATTCCGCTGGTTATACTTGGCCTGATGTGGGTTTTGGGTGTGCGCAACTGGACAGCCACAGGCGAGATGATGTTTATATCCACCTTTATAGGGGCCTCGGCACCGGCGGCGGTGGCCACAATACTGCTTTCAAAGCGCACAGGAAGACCAAACCCACGCTATGGAGCAGGGCTTGTGTCAATATCCACGGCGCTATCCATAGTAACAATACCGCTTGTGGTAGGCCTTGCCGAGATGCTTTTGGCATAGGCTAATTAAACGGAGGATACAATGCAACAACTTTTAGGATACATGCGCCGAGCTGTCACCCAGTACAACATGATAAGCCCCGGGGATAAAATTGCCGTGGGGGTGAGCGGTGGCAAGGATTCGGTGGCGCTACTTATAGGGCTGCACCGCCTGAGCAGGTTTTTGGGGGTGGAGTACAGCGTGGTGGGTATAACCCTTGACCCCGGGTTTGAGGGGGTGCAAAGTGACTATTCCCAGCTTATTAACCTTTGTGAGCAGGAGGGCATAGAGTACATTGTAAAGCCCACCGAAATAGGTAAAATTGTATTTGATCATAGGCAGGAAACAAACCCATGCTCCCTGTGTGCCCGTATGCGCCGTGGGGCACTGCACGACCTTACAAAGGAGCTTGGGTGCAATAAAATAGCCCTTGGGCACCACTACAACGATGCTGTGGAAACCTTTATGATGAACCTTTTTAGGGAGGGACGTGTGGGGTGTTTCTCCCCTGTTACCTACCTTTCGCGCAAGGACATAACCATGATACGCCCACTCTGCGTTGCCCCGGAAAAGGATATAGCCTCGGCGGTGCGGCGGTGCGGCCTGCCCGTTGTAAAGAGCCGATGCCCCGTGGACAGCGCCACGGCAAGACAGGGCATGAAGGAATTTTTGCGTGGGCTTGAGCGTGAGGACAAGGGCATAACCCAGCGTATTTTTGGTGCAATGGTGCGTGGGAATATAAGTGGCTGGTAATTTTAGCGACCTAACGGAGGGACAGTTAAGTGGTATACAAAACAGAAATAGAAGGGTTTACAATTCGCACCGCAACACCCAACGATGCCGAGCTTATTCTTGGTTTTATTAGGGAGCTTGCCATATATGAGGACATGCTTGATGATGTGGTGGCCACCCCTGAGCTTTTGAGGGAGCAGCTGTTTGAGCAAAAGGGTGCCGAGGTTATAATTGGGGAGCAGTGCGGCGAGGCCGTGTGCTTTGCGCTGTATTTTTACAGTTTTTCCACCTTTTTGGGGCGGCGTGGCATATACCTTGAGGATTTATTTGTAATGCAAAGCCACCGTGGCAAGGGTTACGGCAAGGCCATGTTGTCAAGGCTGTCGGCCTTTGTGGTGGAGCAGGGCGGCGGCCGCCTTGAGTGGGCCTGCCTGGACTGGAATACCCCCAGCATTGAGTTTTACAAATCCTTGGGAGCCATCACACAGGATGAGTGGACAACCTACCGCCTGACAGGAGAGGCGCTAAAAAACCTGGCAGATGCAGGGCATAAGCCAAGATAGATTTGCGCAAAACCTGCGATGGCTTTGCAGTGTGCCGCCACAAAAAATGTGGTGGACAAATAAAAACTTTACACATATGAAAAACCGCCACCGTGAATACAGGGTGGCGGTTTTGTGGTTGGGGTAAAGCTACATGGGTTTGTGGGTGGATAAGGGGGTACAGCGGCCGCATTAGGGCGCCAAAAGCTCCCCGATGTCAACACACAACACCCTGCAAAGCATTAAAAGCTCGATATCTGTTACAAAGCGCTCCCCAAGTTCTATGCGACGTATAAAATGGTGGTCTACATCATAACCTGCCACCTGAAGCATTTGGGCAAGCCGACGCTGCGAAAGTGCAGGGGTATAACTCATGCGCAGTTTCTTTAGGTTTTTACCGCAAATGTTATTTGTGCCATCAGCCGCTTTGAGTTTGAACATGCAAAATCCCCCCACATTTGTTAAACAGTATTTACAATAATTATATTAAAATAAAATATTCACAAAAGTGGTTAACACTAATTAGCAAAAGGAGGTTAATTACGGCCGATTATCAATCCATGTATCTAAAAATGATGAGAGCGACAGAGGATGCAATCAATATTTTAATAAAGGCACAGCAAGAATGTGAGGAGCAGTACATATCGGCAAAAGAGCAATTAATTACCCTGCCCTTGCCACAAAACAGTGACAATAAAGAGTAGTGGTGGATAAAAAACTTTACACAGATAAAAAAACAAACTGTCACTATCAAAAAAATTGGTAACGACAGTTTGTTTCTTTGTATAGATCAGTAAAAAGTGAAAAGTTAATGTGCCGCAAAGCGATATTTACAAGATCACTTAATTTGCAGAGGGCAGGTAAGAGATAAATGTATGCAGGTCTTCCGACAGCAGTTTCACAGTTAACTGCATTTCGGTGTTTTCACGGTGCATCTCGGGAAATAAGAGCTCTATTGTGAGAATATCCTCGCTTTGTGTCCAGCTCACAGCGGTAATCTCGGGGCGGTGCCCCACTCCGCCGCCGCCGTCTGTGGTATAACCGTCATGTTCCTCGTTATAATAAAGTTCGTCGTGCAAAAATTCTTCATTTACACCAAAATAACTCATTGTTACGGGTTCATAGTACCTGGCAGGGAAAAACCAGCCCATACCGTCACCAATCGGATTTTTGTAGTACGCCTCTTTTTCTTCCTGTGTTAAACCTTGGTTTTGTACATACCCCATATACCACGAGAAAACATCTTTGGGGGAAAGATTGTCGGCATCGAGTGATTCGGTGTAGTATAGGCTTGTAGGTTGCGGTATGAGCGTTCCATCATCGGTTTCTTCTGCGCCAAAAGTCACAAGAATGTCGTGAACAAGGGCCTCATCTGCTTGGGGAAAGGATGGCGCTGCGGAAGCTGAGTCCTCCAAGGATGAAGGCTCAGAAGAACTAAGTTGCGCAGAAGAAGATGTTGTGTCGCTTGGTGTAGCTGAACAACCCACCATTGTAAATACCATATAAGCCACTACTGTAATACCAAAAATTTTTTTCACAATTATAAATCCTCCTAATGTAGGCTAAATCTCTATACAAAAAATCAGATTAATTTTGTTACCCATATGATTTTTAATAGAACAGGAGATGGCATATTGCTTTTTTATGAAATGCTTAACTACCCACCACCGCTTACAGCAGCATAAGTCCGTTTATGTCCAGCTTAAAGGAGAGGGAGAAAAACTCGGCGGCGCGGCGGCAAAGCAGCATACGCTCAAGAAATATCTCGAAGTAGTCCATAACGGGGCAAAGGGTGGTGTTTATGGAAAGCGAGAGGGTAAGGGTGGAGTTGTCTGTGTCAAGCGCAAGCTCCGCACTTTCAACCGAGTAGTTTACACGGTCGTGAATATCAAAGGTTGAGGGGTGCATATTGCGCACTCGACTTCGCCTAACATCGGTTTTGTCGGCCAAAATAACGGCGGCCGCCACGGCGTTTACAGGAAAGGCGGTGGAGTCGTCGTGGTGGCCAATGGCGGTTATAACCAAGGCCACATCGGCGGGCGACATGCCACGGTTTTGCAGCAGCCTAAAGGCCATAACCGCACCGGTTTGGGCGTGGTCGTTGCGGTTTATTACGTTGCCAATGTCGTGCATAAATCCTGCAATGCGGGCAAGCTCGGCCTGGCGTGGGCTGTAACCAAGCTGTGAAAGCAAGTCGCCCGCCTGATGGGCACACTTGCTCACATGGGCAAAGCTGTGCTCGGTATAGCCAATGGCCTCAAGCGAGGCATCGGCCTGCTCAATATATACCCGTATTTCTTCATCCTTTTGCAGGTCTGCAAGTGTTATTTCACGGCTCATCTCTTGACATCCTTTCGCTGGGGGTTATCCCGCCAAAAACTCAGCGGCCTTGCGTGCTACAATCAGCTCTTCGTTTGTGCCGATAACAAATATTTTTACAGGGCTGTTATCCTGTGAAATCTCGCTGTCGGGGCGGCAGAGCTCGTTGCGTTTTAGGTCAAGCTGTATGCCCAAAAACTCGGTATCCTCAAGGCAAAGACGGCGCACAATGGGGCTGTTCTCCCCTATTCCACCCGAAAATGCAATGGCATCCACCCCGCCCAAAGCCGCGGCGTAGGAGCCTATATATTTTTTAAGGTTGTAGGCATAACTGTCAATTGTATTTATAGCGTCGACATTGCCCTGCTCGGCGGCCTGCTCGATATCACGCAGATCTCCCGATATACCCGACATGCCAAGGAAACCACTTTGCTTATTTAGCATATCTTTTACCTGCTCGGGGGTGTAACCCATCTCCTCCATTAGGTAGAAGGGGATGTAGGGGTCAATGTCGCCACAGCGGTTGTTGTGCATGATGCCACATTGCAGTGAAAAGCCAAGGGTGGTGTCTATTGACACACCGTTTTTGATGGCGCAAAGCGAACCGCTTCCCCCAAGATGGCAGGTTATTATGCGCAGATCCTCCCTGCCCATAAGCTGGGCCACCCTGCCCGAAACATACTCATGTGATGCCCCATGAAAACCATAACGGCGCACGGCCTGCTCTTTGTGTAATTCCTTGGGGATGGAGTAAAGGTAGGCCTTGGGGGGGATGTTGGCGTGAAATCCTGTTTCAAAGGAGCCAATTAGTGGCACACCCGGCATAAGCTTTGCAAACTGGCGAATTGCCGCAATGTATGGGGGATTATGCGAGGGTGCAATGCAGTTAAAATCCTCCATGGCTTTTAGCACAGGTTCGTCGAGGCGCTGTACCCCTGTAACCCCCTTGGCATGCACCACCTTAAAGCCCACACAGGCAATTTCATCAAGGTTTTTTACAACCCCACCCACCAAAAAGCTCATCATTAGCTCAATGCCTGCGCCGTGGTCGGGCAGGGGGCGTTCCCCCTTTTCCTGCTTGCCGCTAAGGTCGCTATGGGAATAGGTGCTCTGCTGTGAACCAACACGCTCCTGCTTGCCCTGTGCCAGACTTTTTTCACCGTCGGCCATATCAAGCAGTTGATATTTCAAAGAGGTGCTTCCAACATTACAAATAAGAATTTTCATGGGGTTATACGCTCCTTTTATGTTTATTTAAGATTCAAGTGTTAGATAAATTATATCGCTTATCATAGACAACAGTGCGTCGTTGTCTATGTCCGACAGGGTGGAAAGTGTAAGGTGCAAGGGGTCTGCATCCTGCATATTAATTTGGGCAATGGCTACGCCGCCCTCGCCCTGCGCAACCATCTTAACATTCACCGAGTAGGAATAGTTGTCGCCGTCCCCATCAACCCCCAATACCTCATCCTCAAAATCAAAGTTCATGCCGTGGATTTCCTCCCCCGAAAGCTCGTAAGAGGCACGCAGTCCGTACTCTGTGCCATCGAGGGTGTAGTCGATGCTGGCCACCTTGTCATCAATTATGGTGTAGACAGCATCCTCAGCCGAGGCAGGGGCCTTTAGTGTGATGCCAATCGGCTCAAAATCGGCCGAGCCCTCAACCTCTTTTATCGGGTTTGGCAGTTGGGTGTTTTCGGGCTCTGTGGCGGCGCTACAGCCGCAAATTATAAGCAAAATACAAAGTGCAGAAACTAACAATAGTTTTTTCATGGACTCAGCTCCTCTTTAATATTTATTTTACTCATTGCATCCAACCTCTATGATTTTGGCGGTTTTGCGCTTATAGCGCGGCGGGTGCTCGGCGGGCATCAAGCCCGTCGGCAAAGCGTCACCACCGGGCACCTGCCCGCCTGCGCTCCACCACGCCCTAAACACAAACCTGCCAAACAACAATGTGGCAACAATACTCAACCCAAGGGTTAACTCTGCACAGCATCCCTCATGCTAAGCGATATCCTACCCTTTTTCTCGTCGACCTCCAGCACCTTAACCTGCACAATATCCCCCACCTTTACAACCTCGCTGGGGTGCTTTACAAAGCGGTCGCACAGGCGGGAAATGTGCACAAGGCCGTCCTGGTGCACCCCTATGTCTACAAATGCGCCAAAGTCGATGACATTGCGCACCGTGCCGGTTAGCACCATGTCGGGCTTTAGGTCGGCAAGGTCCATAACATCGGTGCGTAGCATGGGGGGCGGTAGCTGATCACGGGGGTCACGCCCCGGTTTTTGCAGCTCGGAAATTATATCCAGCAGGGTGGGCTCGCCAAGCTTTGTTTTCTCACAAAGTAGCGCAAAACCCACAAGTTCGGCCTTTTGCTTTAGGCCGGATAGCTCCCCTGCCTTTATATCCTCGGTGGTGTAGCCGCAGTGGCTCAACAGCTCACGGGCGGCAGGATAACTCTCGGGATGCACCGCCGTGGTGTCCAAAATATCCTCGCCGTCGTACACACGCAAAAAGCCTGCGCACTGCTCGGCCGCCTTGGGGCCAAGCTTTGGCACCTTTAGCAGTTGTTTACGGTTTTTAAATGGCCCTACCTGCTCCCTGTGTGCCACAATGTTTTTTGCAAGTGTGGCACTTATGCCGGCCACATGCTCAAGTAGCGAAAATGAGGCCGTGTTAAGGTCAACACCCACCGAGTTTACACAGCTTTCCACCACGCCGCCAAGGGTTTGGTCAAGGCGTGCCGGGGGCATGTCATGCTGATACTGTCCAATGCCAATGGCCTTGGGGTCAATCTTCACAAGCTCGGCCAAGGGGTCCTGCAGGCGGCGCGCAATAGACACCGCCGAACGCAGGGAAACGTCGTAGTCGGGGAATTCGGCCGCCGCAAGTTTTGAGGCCGAGTAGACCGATGCACCGGCCTCGCTTACCACCATGTAGGCCAGCGGCATTTTAAGCTCCTTTATAAGCTCGGCCACAAAGGCCTCGCTCTCACGGCTGGCGGTGCCATTGCCTATTGATATAACATTTACCCCGTGCTTTGTTATGAGGGCGGTCAGGCGCTTTTTGGCCTCCTCCACCTTGTTGTGTGGGTGTGTGGGGTATATAACGGTGGTGTCCAGCACCTTGCCTGTGGCATCCACCACCGCAATTTTACAGCCTGTGCGGTAGGCAGGATCAAGCCCAAGCACCACCCTGTCCTTTACGGGGGGTTGCATAAGCAGATTTTGCAAATTTAGGCCAAATACCTTTATGGCCTGCTCGCTGGCGGTGCCAAACAGCTCGCCCAACAGTTCGTTTTCCAGCGAGGGAAAAAGCAGGCGCTTAAAGGCGTCGGCCGCCGCAAGCTCCACCTGCACAGCACAGGGGCTGTCGTTCTTTTTTAGGCCGTGCAGTGTTAGTCCCACCGCACGCTCCGAGTCTATATCCACACCGATCTTTAGCATTTTTTCCTTTGCGCCACGGTGCAGGGCCAACATTTGGTGAGAGGCCAGTTTTTTTACAGGCTTTACAAAGTCGTAGTATGTGGCGTATACACTGTCCTCTTTGGTGGCGGCCACCGAGCGCACCTCCCCCTCATCGGTTAGGAATTTGCGCAGTTTGCCACGCAGGTCGGCATCGTCGGAGAGCTGTTCGGCAATTATATCCCGTGCTCCGGCAAGCGCCTTTTCGGCATCCTCCACCTCAAGCTCGGGGTTTATATACTCGGCCGCAAGCGCCAAGGGGTCGTCGGTGGGGTTTTGTAGCAGTAATGCCGTGGCCAAAGGCTCAAGCCCACGCTCACGAGCCATGGAGGCACGGGTTTTACGTTTTTTCTTGTAGGGCAGATATAAATCCTCAATGCGGGCAAGGGTTGCGGCCTCGGATAGGGCCTTTGCAAGCTCGTCGGTCAGCTTGCCCTGCTCCTCAATCGAGCTGCGAACCTCCTCCCGGCGCTTTTCAAGGTTGCGCAGGTAATTTAGGCGGTCAAACAAATCACGCAACTGGCTGTCGTCCAGCGAGCCCGTGACCTCCTTGCGATAACGTGCAATAAAGGGTATGGTATTGCCCTCATCAATAAGCTCCACAGCGGCCTTAACCTGCGAAAGCTTTATATTAAGCTCGACTGCAATGACCTTTAATATGTCCATTTTTTATGCTCCTTTTTACTGATAAATATTGGTGAAAATTAAACTGTGAATAATCGCTCATAGCCCTGTGGGAAAACAAAACCCTACTCATATGTGGTGTATGCATTATTCATATTTAATTATTTGCAAACGCCTGTCTTTTTTTGCGGTGTCGTGGTACAATGTAAACGATATGTCCACATGGGCGCCCTGCCCAAATTACAGCCCTACCGCAGGGCCATGCCCAAAGATCAAATCAAAAAAATGTTTATGGCAGGCAGAGCCTAATATAAAACATATAAACTATCCTATCACAGGCGGGGGAGCTATGCAAGCCACCCGCAAAATGTTTTTTCGGGGGGAGATTTTTTATGAATATTTTGGTAGTGGGAGCCGGCACAATTGGCCGTCAGTTGGCCGAGCAACTGTGTGTGGCAGGGCATGATGTATCGGTGGTTGATCCCTCGCCCGACAAACTGGCCACACTGGCCGACGACTTTACGGGATTTACCGTGTCGGGGGTGGCCATAGATAGCGATGTACTGCGCAGAGCAGGTGTTGAGGGATGCGACCTTGTTGCGGCCGTTACGGCCGATGATAATGTAAACGCCATGGTGGCCCAGATGTCCAAGGAGATATTTGCGGTGCCAAGGGTGGTTACACGCATAACCGACCCACGCAAACGAGAGGTGTTTGACAGATTTGGGCTAAACACGGTCTGCCAAACCAGCCTTACGGTAAGTGCGCTGGAGTCGGTGGTAAATGAAAGCACCGAACAACAGGTGACCTTTGATCAGGGTAGCACCCTGGACATTGGGGTGGGCACAGCGCAGGAGTTTGTGGGACGCATGGTAAGCGAGGTAAGGCCGCCCAAGGGAAACACCCTTGTGGGGCTGTTACGCCCCGACGGCAAGATGCACATGATGGGCGATGATGACTGTATGGTTACCGAGCAGGACAGATTTGTATTTGCTCGGCTTATAGATTAAGGGGGGCAGGGTTATGAATATAACGATTGTTGGGGGCGGAAAAATTGGTTACTACCTTGCCCGCACCCTGGTGGAGGAGGGGCATCAGCCACACATAATTGAGGTTGACCCTGTGCTGAGCAAACGAATTGCAAACGAGCTTAATATTTCTGTGTATTGTGGGGATGGAACCAGCATAAAGATGTTAGAGCTTGCAAAAACTGCCCAGAGCGAGCGTTTTATAAGCGTTACCGGCAAGGATGAAAACAATTTGGTGGCCTGCCAGCTTGCAAAGCAGGTGTTTGGGGTGCCCATAACCGTGGCAAGGGTAAACAATCCCAAAAACGTGGAGGTAATGGCACGCCTTGGGGTGGATGCGCCAATATCCAGCACGGCAAACATTGCATCAATAATACAGCGTGAGGTGGATGCCTCGGCCATAAATCACATTGTAACCCTAAACCGTGGCAATGCCTCGATAAATGAGATTACCCTGCCCGAGAACTTTTCCAAAAACGGTATAAGCCTAATGGAGCTTAAACTGCCCGAGTCATCGGTTATTGTTTCGATAACACGGGAGGGCGAGCTTATTATTCCCCGAGGTAATGCCCAGCTATTTGCAGGCGACAAGGTAATTTTGGTGGCGCAAAATGATGAACTTGCCGACCTTTCTCACTTTTTTGAGCTTAACTAAGGGGTTGTTTCTTGCCATTTTGGCATAAATCTGATATAATCACCATGAGTACAAGCGCATATACCTGTGTTTTGCCATGCAAAATACAAATTCATCATGGGGAGAGTAATGGTATTTATAGTACAGCCTGCAAGGCTTTTACCTAAATGCACATACTATCCCGTATGAGTGAATAGATAATCTGTATGATTATTTTAATTGTTAATGTTGTGGGGCTTTCCCACTTGGGCTTGTTACAGAATTATTTTGGAGGGAAAAATTATGAATTGTCCTAAATGTGGTTCGATCAACAACGACGGAGTAAAGTTTTGCACATCTTGTGGTGCTGAGGTTTCCGCACCTCCCGCACCCCAGCCCATCACTCCCGATGCCGGCGCCTACAACCAGAACCCCGGCCAGACCTACAACGCAGCACCTGCACCCATGGCACCTCCTCCCGGAGCACCCAAGGGTTCCACCTACCTTATCTGGTCCATCCTGTCCACCCTGTTTTGCTGTCTGCCCCTGGGCGTTGCAGCTATCATCTACGCCGCAAAGATTGACTCGGCCGTGGCAAATGGCGATATCTTAGCCGCACAGGAAGCCGCTAAGAAGGCCAAGATGTTCACCATCATCGGTGCAATTGGCGGCGGTATCATCATGATTGCCTACTTTGCACTTGTGTTTATTGGTGGCTATGCATCTGTTATGGAAGGCATGCTGTACTAAGCCGACGTGAAAAACAGTAAAAAGCAAAGAGCGGTTGCGGTTATAATATTTTGGAGTTTGTGCGTAGGCATTCTTGTAGCTATATACCTAAGCCGGCCGGGTGAAGGGCTTGGTATACCCTGTCCTGTACTGCTTACAACCGGGCTTTACTGCCCTGGTTGTGGTGCATCAAGGGCACTGCACAGCATACTACACCTTGATATTGTTGGCGCATTCAGGGCAAATCCCCTGCTTTGCATCGCGTTTCCCTTTGCAGCCATATACCTTGTGTGGAGCAGTATCTCCTTTGTAAAGCTGGGGTACAGCACCCTGGACGACAAAATTCCCTCTGCTCTGCTTTGGGCAATTATAGGGCTGTTGGTTGTCTATTTTGTGCTTAGGAACATAGATGTTTACCCGCTAACACTGCTGCAACCAAGAGTTTAAGCAAAAATAATCCCCCCACAATATTGTGGGGGGATTTTGTGCGTGGGAATAGCTTTAATCTTCATACAAAACAGAATTGAGCCTGTGTAGGGTTTGGGTTTTATATTTTTTTAGGGCATTATCAGGGATAGATGGATAAATACACTGTCCGCACATACCCAAGGAATCTATATTTACCTCGGCCAAGGTGCAGACATTCAGCGCCTGATAAATGCAAAAAATGTTCTCACAATAAATCAAATTTACGCCTCCTTTTCTGCATAGTGTATTTAATCACTATAATAGCCCTGAAAATTTGGCCTATACTATACCACAGAGGTGATGTAGTATGGCCATTACGTTTTCGGCGCTAAGGCGCAGGATGAAAAGTCATGATATTAGTTGGTATAAGCTGGCGCAGCAGGGCATTGATAATAACACAATTCACCGCCTGCGACACGATATGAATATAACCACCAAAACCATAGATCGACTTTGCACAATTTTGGACTGCACCCCGAATGACATCATGGAGTTTAGCAGGGACAAAACAAAAAACCAATAAAGAGCGTATAGTGATTTTATTCATTATACGCTCTTTTGCTGTTGGGGTCAAGTTAGACGGCAGAGGATACAGGCTGGGAGGCAAAAGCGTAGCCCCTCCCCGCAAGACCTTTTACGCCACCCAAAATGACATCACAGCGTTTAGCACAGAAAAGCCCCCACCGCCCAATTGTTTGAGGCGGTGGGGGCTGCAATGTGGGCTTACTTTGCGTAATCGATAGCCCTTGTTTCTCTTATCATGTGAACCTTTATCTGGCCGGGGTAGTCCATCTCGTCCTCTATGCGCTTGACGATTTGGCGTGCTACAATTATCATGTCATCGTCGTTGATCTGATCGGGATTGATCATGATGCGCACCTCGCGGCCGGCCTGAATGGCAAAACATTTTTCCACGCCCTCAAAGGAATTTGCAATCCCTTCAAGCTTTTCAAGGCGTTTGATGTAGTTCTCAAGGTTTTCGCGGCGTGCGCCGGGGCGTGCCGCCGATATGGCGTCGGCCGCCTGCACAAGACATGCCACAATCGTCTTGGGCTCTACATCGCCGTGGTGGGCCTCAATGGCGTGTATAATGGCAGGGTTTTCCTTATACTTACGGGCAACATCCACACCAATGGCCACATGGGAACCCTCTACCTCATGGGTAAGGGCCTTGCCAATGTCATGCAGAAGGCCTGCGCGGCGAGCCTGTACTGCATCGGCGCCAAGCTCGGCGGCCATTATGCCGGCCAGCTGAGCCACCTCAATGGAGTGTATAAGCACGTTTTGGCCGTAGCTTGAGCGGTAACGCATACGTCCAAGCAGACGCACAAGTTCAGGATGTACACCGTGTACCCCTGTGTCCATGACGGCACGTTCACCGTCTTGTTTAATCTTGGTTTCCACCTCACTGCGAGCCTTGTCTACCATTTCCTCAATGCGGGCGGGGTGTATGCGTCCGTCCTGCACAAGGCGCTCAAGGGCAATGCGGGCAATTTCTCGCCTTACAGCATCGTGGCTGGAAAGGGTTATGGCCTCGGGTGTGTCATCAATTATCAGGTCAACACCTGTAAGGGTTTCAAGGGTGCGTATGTTGCGTCCCTCACGGCCTATTATACGGCCCTTCATTTCATCATTAGGTAGCGGCACAACCGACACGGTGACCTCGGCCACATGATCGGCGGCACAGCGCTGTATGGCCTGGGAGATTATCTCACGAGCCTTTTGATCCGACTCGTCCTTTAGGCGCTGTTCGTACATGCTTATTTTAAGAGCCTTTTCGTGGTTTAGCTCGTTTTCAAGGTTCTCCAGCATGTATTCCTTGGCCTGCTCGGCCGTGTAGCCTGAAATGCGCTCAAGCATGTCAAATTGATGTTGCTTTACTTTTTCTATCTCATCCAACTTTGTGTCGGCTTGGCGAAGTTTTTCGCTAAGAGTTTCCTCTTTTTTCTCAAGGTTTTCGGTCTTTCGGTCGAGCGATTCCTCTTTTTGTTGTAAGCGGCGCTCCTGCCTATGGGTTTCACTGCGACGTTCTTTTAAGTCTTTTTCGGCGTCGGTGCGCATTTTATGGATTTCATCCTTTGCCTCAATAAGAGCCTCTTTTTTCTTGCTCTCGGCAGTTTTGATTGCATCGCTCAAAAGTCGCTTTGCCTCTTCTTCGGCCGAGCCAAGCTCGTTTTCTGCAACTTTTTTTCTATACATAACGCCCAGCGGAAAGGCGATGAGAAGTCCCACAATCAACGCAACGATACAGCCAATTAGTATCGGTAAAATTCCTTGCATAGTTTTACTCTTTGACCTCCTTATTTGATTTTAATATCAGCTATCTAAAATACCTGCAAAATTGCAAATGACAACACACCATTACTATTGTATATGTAAGGCGGTGAGTTGTCAAGAAAATCCACAAATTTGAGTGGCTTTTTATGAAAAACGGCCAATCTTGCATAAAAACACAAAAAATGCCTGTTGACAAGCAGTATGGGTAGTGATAAAGTGTAAGCGTAAAGCATATAAAACAGCGCAATGAAAAAGGACGGCCTGCAAAAAACGGAAGTCATCAGAGAGCACCTGCCACGGCTGAAAGCCGGTGCGACACCGGATGCAGCGCACACCACCTTTGGAGCGCAGGCAAGAGGGCACATGCCCCCAACCCTGCCGGCCCCGGCCCCGTTACAGGCCGCACAAGGAGTGGCACCCAAAGGGTGCAATTCAGGTGGAACCATGGAGTATTACACTTCACCCTGATGTTTTTGGGGTGGGGTGTTTTTTTATACCACACAAAAGGAGAGAGCATTATGATAAAAATTACACTAAAGGGCGATGTGGTCAAGGAATTTGACGGCTCTGTAACCCCCGCCGAAGTGGCAAAGAGCCTTGGCGCAGGGCTGTACAAGGCGGCCTGCGCCGCCGAGATTGACGGCGTGGTTTGCGACCTGCGCACACCTATTACTTCCGACTGCGCCCTAAACATCCTGACCTTTGACAGCACCGAGGGGCGCCGTGCGTTTTGGCACACCACCTCACACGTGTTGGCACAGGCGGTACTGCGCCTATTCCCCGAGGCCAAGTTTGCCATTGGCCCCGCCATTGACAACGGCTTTTACTACGACTTTGACCTGCCAACCCCCTTTACCCCCCAAGACCTTGAGAAGATTGAGGCCGAGATGGCCAAGATTGTAAAGGAGGAGCTGCCTCTTGAGCGTTTTGAGCTTTCGGGGCAGGAGGCGCTAAACAAGATGAGCGATCAGCCCTACAAGCTGGAGCTTATCGAGGAACACGCCGCCAAGGGCGAGGCCATTAGCTTTTACAGCCAGGGCGATTTTGTTGACCTATGTGCAGGCCCTCATCTCATGAGCACGGCCGGCATAAAGGCCATAAAGCTGACCTCCACCACCGGTGCATACTGGCGTGGTAGCGAGAAAAACAAGATGTTATCCCGCATTTACGGCACAGCCTTTCCAAAGCGCAGCCAGCTTGAGGAACACCTTGAGGCCGTGGAGCAGGCAAGACAGCGCGACCACAACAAACTTGGCCGCGAGCTTGAGTTTTTTACCACCGTGGACACCGTGGGTCAGGGACTGCCCATACTTTTGCCCAAGGGTGCAAAGGTAATACAGCTTTTACAACGCTGGGTGGAGGACACCGAGGAACGCCGTGGCTACCTGCTTACCAAGACCCCTGCCATGGCCAAAAAGGATCTGTACAAAATTTCGGGACATTGGGACCACTACCGTGACGGCATGTTTATTATTGGCGACCCCGACGACGAGGAGCGCAGTTGTTTTGCGCTTCGACCCATGACCTGCCCCTTCCAGTATCAGGTGTTTCTAAACCGTGCACGCTCCTACCGTGAGCTGCCCATGCGCCTTGGCGAGACCTCTACCCTCTTTCGCAACGAGGAATCGGGCGAGATGCACGGCCTTATCCGTGTGCGCCAGTTCACCATATCCGAAGGGCATTTGATACTTCGCCCCGAACAGCTTGAGGAGGAATTCCGCGGATGCGTGGACCTTGCCATGCACATGATGGAAACCCTGGGGCTGTCCGAGGACTGTACCTTCCGTTTTTCCCAGTGGGATCCCGCCAACACCGACAAGTACGAGGGCAGTGAGGAGCAGTGGAACGAGGCACAATCGGCCATGAAAAACATTCTGGACGGCATGAAGCTTGACTACGCCATTGGCATTGACGAGGCGGCTTTTTACGGCCCAAAGCTTGACATACAGATAAAGAATGTATTTGGCAAAGAGGACACCCTCATCACCATACAAATTGATATGCTTTTGGCCGAGAAGTTTGGCATGGAGTACATCGACGCCGACGGCAAGAAAAAGCATCCCTATATTATCCACCGCACCTCGGTGGGCTGTTATGAGCGCACATTGGCACTGCTTATCGAGAAGTATGCAGGGGCCTTCCCCCTATGGCTTGCCCCCACACAGGTGCAGGTGCTACCCGTGTCGGAAAAATTTGCCGACTACGCCCAAAGCGTGGCCGACAAGCTGACCGAGGCAGGATTTAGGGTGGATTGCGACTTTAGACCCGAGAAAATTGGCTACAAAATTCGTGAGGCACAGCTGCAAAAGGTGCCCTACATGCTTATACTTGGCGAAAAGGAGCAGACCGAGGGCAGTGTGTCGGTGCGCTCTCGCAAGGAGGGCGACAAGGGCGCAATGCCTCTTAATGAGCTTTTGGCCGCCCTTGGCACCGAGGTGGCCGAGCGCAGACTGTAAGCACAAAACCATAAACGCCAAAAAGAACCGATGTGAAAACATCGGTTCTTTTGCATGTGGGTATTTATAGCTCTTGGGTCGGGGTGGCCTCCGAGGAGTTCATCCTTTTAAGCGCCTTTTCCACCTTTACCTTTAGCCAGAGGCCGTAGCCCCAGGTGATACCCCCAAGCAGAAGGGTTATTGCCTTTTCCACCACCGTTTGTGCCATGACCGAGGTAAGCGAAATCCCCACCGTAAGCCCTGCAAATATAAGTACAGCAGAGCACATTCTAAGCCGTTTTAGCTCGGCGTTTGCAAACAGCATCATGAGGGCGGTTTTTTCGGATTGTTTTTGGCGCTCCTCTCCACCCAGTTTTTTGGCGCACAAAAGCTCCTGCACATTTATGCAAAGCAGCTCGCACAGGGACTGCATTATGGATGGGTCGGGCAGGCTTCGGCCGGTCTCCCACTTTGACACGGCGCGGTTTGTAATGCCAAGTTTTTCGGCCAGCTGTATCTGCGTTAGGGATTGTTCCTTGCGGCAACTGCAAATAAATTTTCCTATCTCGGCCTGATTCATAAATTTATCCTTCCTTTCTGCCAATGGCATTAAAACAGACCACCTAAAATGTCCATAGTTCATGCTGTTTTTTCGGACACCCAAAAGGCGTGAGAAAAATAGCCTGTGGATTTCAGCCTGCATTTATCCTAAGTTTTTTGGTCACTACCTGTCACTGATAACCCCCAAAATTATTTGGCGTGCAGTGGCGGTTTTTGCAGTAGCAGTGGCAGGTGATTTTCCACTGCCCACATTAAGTATACAGCCCAAAATCCCAAAATAAAAGGAACTGTTGGTTGAATATGGGCATATCCCGCCTATATTTGATGTATTATTTATTGCAATAGTATAACTCGAGTGTTATACTCTAATTACAGTACAGTTGTGGGAGGATCAGAACACAAAGCGATTATTTGTGTAAGGATGTGTCCCGCTGTTTTTCGCAAAGCAACCCAACCGCAAAAAAAGGGGAAATTTATTATGAATAAAGCAGTAAAGATGCTACCATATCTTGCAGTAAATGCACTCGCCTTTTATTTGATGCCCTTGTTAATTACCGACACAGGAATGGCCATGACGGTGCTGCTAATAGGTATGCCTGCGGTGTGTTTTGTAAGCGCCATGATATTTGGCATGAAAAATAGATTTCAGCCCATATATGTCCTGCTGGTGGCACTGCTGTTTATACCCAGCATATTTATTTTTTACAACAGCACCGCAACAATTTATGTAGGCATTTACGGCGGGGTGGCCCTTGTGGGCAATTTGGTAGGTTATTTTATAAATAAAAATAAATAGCGCTGTAATTTTGCTGTGCCGAAAGGTGGGTTACTTGTGGGGAACATTGGCTTTGCATTTATGCTTACGCTGTTTGCAGGACTTAGCACCGGTATTGGCAGCTGTATTGCCTTTTTTACCAAAAGTACAAATAAAAAATTTTTGTCGGTAAGCCTTGGTTTTTCGGCCGGGGTCATGATATATGTGTCGATGATTGAGATATTTGTAAAGGCAAAGGATTCGCTTACCGCCGAGCTTGGGAATGTGATGGGCAACTGGGTTACAGTGGTAGGTTTTTTTGGCGGTATGCTGTTTATATCCATAATAGATAAGCTAATTCCCTCCCACAGTAACCCCCACGAAATAAAATCCACCGAGGACGGCAAGGCCGAGTCACAGCCCACAAAAGACCATCAAAAACTCATGCGTATGGGGGTGTTTACCGCCATATCAATAGCCATACATAACTTCCCCGAGGGTTTGGCCACATTTGTTTCGGCACTGCAGGAGCCCGAACTTGCCATACCTGTTGTTGTGGCCATTGCCATACATAACATCCCCGAGGGGGTGGCGGTGTCGGTGCCTATATACCACGCCACAGGCTCACGCAAAAAGGCCTTTGCCTACTCGTTTTTGTCGGGGCTTTCCGAGCCTGTGGGGGCGCTTGTGGGCTGGTGGCTGCTTATGCCCTTGATGAACGATGTGGTGTTTGGGGTGATATTTGCCGCCGTGGCCGGCATAATGGTGTTTATCTCCTTTGATGAGCTTCTGCCGGCCGCCCGAGAGTACGGCGAGCACCATCTGTCGATAGATGGGCTTATTGCCGGCATGGTGGTAATGGCGGTGAGCCTGCTGTTGTTCCTATAATAAATTTGCCCTGCTCCCCCAATGAATATTTTGAGGGCAGGGGGCGAAAATTAGTATAAATAACTGTAAAAATATGGACTTTTGCCACAGTTTGTTTAAATTTGGGTATTGCAATGTACACTAAAACAGTATATTATAATACTATGACATATATTACCTTATATGACGAATAAAAACACCACCACAAATTAAGTGGCGATAAATAGTAGGAGGACATGTTATGAGCAGTAAGCCGTTTATATATATGGACAATGCGGCCACCACAGCTGTAGGCCCTGAGGTGTTTGAGGAAATGAAACCTTGGTTTTGCGAAAACTTTGGCAACCCAAGCAGTATATACGCAAAGGGGCGAGAGTCGGCCAAGGCAATTATAAAGGCGCGCACACAGGTTGCGCAGGCGCTGGGATGCCAGCCCGCAGAGATTATATTTACCGGATGCGGCACCGAGAGCGACAACTGGGCCCTAAAGGGTGCCATGGCGCTTGGCAAGGAGCAGGGCAAATGCCACATGATAACCACAGTGTTTGAGCATCACGCCATACTGCACACCGCACAGGACCTTGAAAAGCAGGGCTTTGAGGTTACCTACCTGCCCGTATATGAGGATGGCATTGTGCGTATAGAGGATCTTGAGCAGGCACTGCGCCCCGACACCGCACTTGTAAGCATTATGTATGCAAACAACGAAATTGGTACAATACAGCCCATAGCCCAGATAGGCAAACTTTGCCGCGAGCGGGGCGTGCTTTTCCACACCGATGCAGTACAGGCGGTGGGACATGTGGACATCAACCTTGGCGAGCTTTGTGTGGATATGCTATCGCTTTCGGGGCACAAGATTAATGCCCCCAAGGGTGTGGGCGCACTGTACCTGCGCAAGGGTGTGCGCCTGCCCAACCTTTTGCATGGCGGCGGCCAGGAGGGCGGCAAGCGTGCCGGTACCGAAAATTTGGCCTCTATTGTGGGGCTTGGCAGGGCCATAGAGATTGCTGCGCAAAATCTTAGGAGCAACCATAATCAGGTTTTGGCGCTAAGGGAACAGCTTATCGACGAGCTGCTGAAAATACCCCACAGCCGCCTTAATGGCCATCGACAAAAGCGCCTACCAGGCAATGTTAACATCTCCTTTGTGGGGGTGGAGGGGGAGTCGCTGCTGTTAATGCTGGACAATGAGGGGGTTATGGCCTCGTCGGGTTCGGCCTGCACCTCGGGTTCGCTTGACCCAAGCCATGTGCTGTTGTCCTTAGGGCTTGCCCACGAGGTGGCCCACGGCTCGCTACGGCTGAGCGTAGGCCCGCAAAACACAAAGGAAGATGTGGAGCATGTAATAAGGGTTCTGCCAAAAGTGGTGGAGCGCCTGCGCGCCATGTCCCCCATGTGGGAGCGCATTGTAAATAATCAGCCCATAATCTAAATATGATGGCCCTGAAATTTGCAAGAGAGAAAAAGCAATACAAAAATCACAACCTGTTTTATATACCGAAAGGAGTTCTAATAAATGCTGTATTCCGATAAAGTAATGGACCACTTTTCCAACCCTCGCAATGTTGGCGAGCTTGAATCCCCCGATGCTGTGGGTGAGGTTGGCAACGCAAAATGCGGTGACATTATGAAGATGTACCTTAAAATTGATGGAAATACCATAACCGATGTGCGCTTTAAGACCTTTGGTTGCGGTGCGGCCATTGCCACAAGCTCCATTGCCACCGAGATGGTAAAGGGGCGCAGTATTCCCGAGGCGCTAACCCTCACCAACAAGGCTGTGGTGGAGGCGCTTGAGGGGCTTCCACCCTCAAAGGTGCATTGCTCGGTGCTGGCCGAGCAGGCCATTAAATCGGCCATTGCCGACTACTACACCCGTCAGGGCATAGACCCTGAGCCCATTGTGGGCAAAATCGAGGAGCCCGACCACGACCACGGGCATTGTGGACTTTAAGCACCGGCTGAATTTTTGGCCTGCTATATGATCTGTTGGAGTGAGCTGTTTTAAGCCGAGGAGGTATGGTTATGGAGAGTAAGAAACTGTATATTCTATGGACAAGCGACAACCCAAACACCGCACATCACATGGTGTTTATGTACGCCATCAATGCCCTTTTAAAAGGTTGGTGGGAGGAAATAACCGTCATAATTTGGGGGTCATCTGCCGCCCTTGCAGGGGGAGATGATGGTGTAAAGGAAAAAATCAGCCTGGCAAAGCAACAGGGAGTACATGTTACGGCCTGCATTGCCTGTGCAACCCAGTTTGGGGTTGTGGAGGAACTAAAGGCACAGGGCATAGAGGTAATTCCTTGGGGTGAGCCTTTGACAAAGATTATTAAAGCAGGAGAAAAACTTATAACGATATAGCCCGAGGCCGAGTTTTAGCAAGGGAGGACGCTATGGTTAACAGTCAAATTACACTTTTGGATGGAGCCGTGGGAACCTGCCTATGGGGTATGGCCGAGCGCCAAAAACCCGTGTGGCAATACAATATAGAACAGCCCGACATTGTGCATGCACTGCACAAACAATATGTGGAGGCCGGCGCAAAAATAATTGCAAGCAACACGTTTAATGCAAATCCCCCCACCGTACTGCCCAGTGGTAGCAACATAGAGGCCGTTATTAGGCAGGGCGTTGCCCTTGCAAAGGATGCCGCCGCAGGCAGAGCCAAGGTGGCGCTGGATATAGGGCCGCTGTCCGAGCTTTTGGAACCCTATGGGGACACCTCCCACGAGGAGGCCGAGGAAAGCTTTTCCCTCATGATGGAATATGCCATGAAGGAGTCGCCCGACCTTATATTTCTTGAAACCTTTATGGATATTGAGATGCTATGTATCGCCGCCGAGGCTGCTCGGCGCTATGACATCCCACTGTTTTGCTCCATGAGCTTTGAAAAGGTGGGCAAAACCATGATGGGGAACTCGGTGGAGCAGATGATAGAGCGTTTGTCGCCCTACTCCCCCGATGCCATTGGGCTTAACTGTTCGCTTGAGCCGCCCGGGGCACTGCCGGTGCTTGAGCAGTTTTGCGCCCTTACCGACCTACCCCTGATTTTTAAGCCCAACGCCGGCAAACCCCGTGTGGATGATCAGGGCAAGCTTATTGCAAACCCCTCGCAGGACTTTGTAGATGGTTTGCAGGGAATTCCCCTTGACCGACCGCTGTACCTTGGTGGGTGTTGTGGCACCTCCCCTGCCTGCATAAGAATGCTAAACGAGAAGTACTGCGCCAAATAAGGCAGTGGAGGGCAGAACAAAATGAATATTGCAAAAATCCCTCTAATATTTTATAAGGGGGATTTTTTAGCGCTGGCGTGTGTGGTCGCACTGAACTCTCCCCCGAAGCGGCCGGCGGCCACAGCCACATCAAGGCGGTGGGTTCAGGCTCCGCCCCTACGCCCCCAAACCCTACGGCTTTGGTGGCTACCCCTGCCCCCTCAGGGGCCGACGCTCCCTCGCATCCGCTCGCAAGCGTCGGGGGCTCCGCCCTCCCCCACCACCTTTACCACTTATACCCTGCAGGGCACATGGGTAGGGCTTTTTATCTGTGCAGGTGCCCTGAGGGCTTGCATAGATATGGTATAATTATATTTCGAGCGTTTAGGCAAAAATGTGCGTAATACAGCTATATTATGCAATATGCATGATAGTAATTTTATACAAAATAATGTATAATTGTTAATTTTTAATATGATTATTTACATTTAGTTCATTTTGTAGTAATATAGTAGAAATAAGTGTGAGCAAGGTTAAGTTGGTTTGTTTTGTAGGCATTGCGGGGATATTCTGCAAAAATGTGGGATATAAGCTTTGAAACAAACCCTTCTTACTGCAACCCATGCTTATTGAATTTTATGTTTGAGATAGGAGGGCTAAATCTATGGGAGAAATTAAAAGTACAACGCAAACTAAAGGTTTTTTAGGGTTGGTTGAACGAGCAGGCAACAAACTACCCCACCCTGTGGCGCTGTTTGCAATATTGGCAGCATTTGTTGCTGCATTATCCTGGGTACTGTCATCAATGGGGGTATCGGCCACCGGTATGCTTGTGTCGGGCGGAGAACTTCAGGAAACAACCGTATCCACAGTAAACATGCTAACAGGTGAGGGTCTGGCATGGATGTTCACCTCGGCCGTTAGCAACTTTACAGGCTACGCACCTCTGGGCACAGTACTTGTGGCCATGTTGGGCGTTGGCGTTGCAGAACAAAGCGGACTTATCAGCGCAATGCTAAAGCGCACTGTGCAGATAACACCAAAACAGCTAATTACCCCTGTGGTTATTTTTCTTGGTGTAATGTCCAACATCGCATCCGACGCAGGCTACGTAGTGCTAATTCCCCTTGGCGCAATGATATTCCGTGCCTACGGCAAGCACCCAATAGCCGGTCTTGCAGCTGCATTTGCAGGTGTTTCGGGCGGTTTCTCGGCCAACCTGGTGGTTGGTACACTCGATCCGCTTCTGACAGGCATTTCGCAGGAGGCTGCATCAATTATTTCCTCTACATACGAAGTTAATGTAATGGGTAACTACTGGTTTATGGCGGTTTCCACATTTGTAATCACAGTTGTGGGTACGCTTGTAACAATGGCGGTTGAACGCCGCTTAGGCCCCTACGACGGCACACTGCTTGGCGCCGAGGATGACAACCTAAGAGGCCTTAACGACACCGAGCGCAAGGGTCTTAGAATTGCAGGATTTGCCACACTTATTTCCATTGTAGTGCTGATTGCAGCCTGCATCCCCGCAAATTCCTTCTTTAGAAATGTTGAGGGCGAGATCATCGGTAGCCCCACCTCCCCACTCATTAGCAGTGTGGTTATTCTAATTGCGGTATTCTTCTTTATCCCTGCCGTGGTGTACGGCAAAATAACAGGCAGCTTTGGCAAGGGCACCCACGACACCTGTGTTGCGCTGGGCAAGTCCATGGCCTCTATGGGTGGCTATATTGCACTGGCATTTGTGGCCGCACAGTTTATTGCCTACTTTAACTACACAAAGCTTGGCACAATTTTGGCCATAAACGGCGCAAACTTCTTCGAGTCCATCAACATCGGCCTAATACCGCTAATGGTGCTGTTTGTACTCTTCTCGGCCTTTATCAACCTGTTTATGGGTTCGGCATCGGCCAAGTGGAACATCATGGCCCCTGTATTTGTGCCCATGTTTATGCTACTGGGCTACTCCCCCGAGCTTGCACAGCTGGCCTTCCGTATAGGCGATAGCTCCACAAACCTAATCACACCCCTTATGAGCTACTACGCCATAATTGTTGTGTGTGCACAAAAGTACGACAAAAAAGCAGGTATTGGAACACTTACAGCCACCATGCTACCCTACAGCATTGCATTCTTGATCGTATGGACTCTGCTACTGATTGTATGGCTGGCACTTGGCATCGACATCGGCGTTGGAACAGGCCTGTATTTTGCCGGCTAATTCAAATAACGCTATAACTTTTATATCAACCTGATTTTATGGGAGGGTGGGTGCCAACACCTACCCTCCTGTTTTTCATCTTAATAGCATAGACCACTTACCGCCCTGTTTTTGGTGCGGAGAACTTATAGATATACAAAACCTTACGCTACAACCGAAAGGAATGGGAAAAATGAATACAATTGATAAAAACAGTATTGTAGAGCGACTTTTGGATTATGTGCAGATTGACAGCGAAACAGGCGACGAGGGGGCAATGGCCGCGCGCCTTGTGGAGGATTTCAAGGCAATTGGCTGTGAGGTAACTATTGACGATGTTGCCGAGGTTGCCCAAACAACAGGGCATAATGTATACGCAACCCTAAAGGGGGACCCAAACCTTGAGCCCTTGCTGTTTAGCTCTCACATGGACACGGTTGTACCGGGAAAGGGCATAAAACCGCAGATTTGCGAGGATGGTTTTATAAGGTCGGACGGCACAACTATTTTAGGGGGCGACGATAAAGCGGGAATTTGCGCCATTATGGAGGCCATGCGGGCCTGCGCCGACCAACCACACAGAACGGTGGAGGCGGTAATTACGGTGCGAGAGGAAAGCGGCATGTACGGCGCCAAAAACCTTGACTATGCACGCATTACCTCCAAAAAGGGTATAATACTCGATTCCTCGGGCGGTCCCTGCGACATTATTTCGGGGGCTCCCGGCCAGAATAAAATTACGGCTACAATTATTGGGCGCAGAGCCCATGCAGGGGTTGAGCCCGAGGCCGGCATAAGCGCAATTGAGGTGGCGGCCCATGCCGTTGCCAATATGAAGCTACTGCGTGTTGACTTTGAAACAACCTGTAACATTGGTACATTTTCGGCAAGCGGACCCACCAACATAGTCACCGAGAGGGTGGAGCTTGTTATGGAGGTTCGCAGCAGGAGCACCGAGAAGCTGCAAAAACATACAGACCACCTTATAAATGCTATAGCGCAGGCCTGCGAGAAGTTTGGCGCAAGCTTTGAGCATGAGGTGGCCACCAGCTACCTTGGTTATTTCTTTGAGGATGAGCACCCCCTCATACAGCAGGTGATGCAGGCCAACCGCTTGGTAGGGCTTACCCCCACCACCAAGATGAGCGGCGGCGGCAGCGATGCCAACGTGTTTAACCAAAACGGCATAGAGTCGCTGAATATGGGTGTTGGTATGCAGAAGGTGCACACAACAAACGAACAGCTTTGCATTGAGGATATGGTAAAGGCCTCAAATGTTTGTCTGGCGCTTATGCTGGCATGATGAAAAACACCCCACAGTTATTACTGTGGGGTGTTTTTTGAAGTTTTATGCCCAAAGCAACCTTGCGGCGCCGAGCAGAGCATGAAGGTTACCACAGTCAGTTGTGCTACGCACCAAAAATATCACATTAAATGTATTGCCCTTGGTGCAGGGCGATGAGTCGCATTTTTTGGCATTAGATGCCCAGGTCATCCCCTACAAAAAACAAAACGCTACAATAGGTAAACTTGCTCAATATTCGGCGCACAGGTGGCCTCCATGGGAGTTGTGCAGACGGGGTGCGCTCATCCCCCATTGGAGCATGCCACACTGCCCAAGGCGGGACAGCAGGCCGCTATGGGGAGTTGGTATTTTTCGTGACGGGTTATGCCGTGGGCTGTTCTATTTCGGTGTTTTTTACCTCCTCAAGCAGTGC
>CAYJGQ010000001.1:0-7700 GCA_964369885.1 uncultured Oscillospiraceae bacterium | reverse complement strand
CGGGTTATGCCGTGGGCTGTTCTATTTCGGTGTTTTTTACCTCCTCAAGCAGTGCCGCCGCACGCTGCACGGCATTAAGACATCGGCGTCCCTCGGCAAAGCAGGCCTCCTTTATAACCTCACAGCGCAGACTGCCAAATTCCTGCTTTGCCCTTTGTAGCAGCAGTGCGGCCTTGGGCGACATTTCGGGACTGTCGTGGGAGGAGCCGCCCAGAGGTATGTACAGAAAGCCCATGGCGGCCACGCCGCCCGCAATGGCTCCGCACATCTCTCCACAGCCACAGCCGCCACCAAAACCGCCCACAGCGCGGAAGGTGTTTTCCTCAAGGTCAAGCCCCCAGGCCTCGTTGGCCGAGCGCAAAATACCCTCGGCGCAGTTGTTGCCAAGCTCAATGTAATGCTTTTCTACAAAATCTTTAACCGCCATTTCGTTTTCTCCGTTTCGTATAATATTTTTAAGTTAAACTAAATGTTGTAAAATCTATCGCCGTTTTTGGCAGTGATATACTGCCAAAATTATTATAAACAGGCCATGACATGGGCTGTATAAGCAGGAAAACATTAGGGGCAAAAACCCGCCACATCACAATACGCAAAGTATAATAATTTTCAAATATAACTAATAACGGGGGGTTAGCCCAGTTTTTTAAGGAGATTATGCTTCACCGAGTCATCGGCAAAGGATTGAAGTATAGCGTTTTTGGTCACGGTTATGCAGTCCTCGTAGGTAAAGCTACAGTGCTCGGCCAAAAACTCAAACTCTTTTGCTATGGAGGTGCTGCTTACGGTGCGGTTGTCGGTGTTTATGGTGACAGCCAGACCGTTTTGCAAAAATTCACCCACAGGGTAAACCTCGTTGGGGGGCAGGGCTTTTGTATGGCGGTTGCTGATGGGGCACATCTCTATGCCTACATTTTTTTGGGCGGCCAGCTTTTGCAGGGCAAAATCGCCACGCATGGCAATGCCGTGGCCTATGCGCCGTGCACCAAGCTCTATTGCATCGGCAATGTTCTGGGCACTGCCACACTCCCCTGCATGGATAATAAAGGGAAGCTCCAACCGCTTTGCCTCCATAAACAGCTGTGCAAAACCTGAGGTGGGAAAGGGCACCTCGGGGCCGGCCAGATCAACCGCGCAAACCCCCTGATGCAGGTACTCCCGTGCAAGGCGGTACTCGGCCACATTAAGCTCATGGGAGTGGTGGCGCATGGCACATATTATCAGGGCGCTGTCTATGCCAAAATCGGCCTTGGCCATTTGTAGGCCTTCTATGGCGGCCTCGGTGGCGGCGGCGCTGCTCATGCCCTCGCCCGCCAGCAGGGCAGGAGAAAAACGAACCTCTATGTAGGCTATGTTGTCACTACACAGCTCTTTTATCATGCTATGGGCGCCCCTGCGCACCTCGTCGGGGGTGCTCAGGCAGGATATGGGTAGGTCAAACTTTTCAAGATAGTGGGCAAGGTCAGGAGAGTCGGGCGAAACCACCAACATACGCTCCAGAGCCTCACTGTCATAGCTAAGGCCATGTTGCGCTGTGGCACTGCGCACAAACTCTTGGCTAAGTGAGCCATCAAAATGACAGTGCAGGTCGATTTTAGGCAGATCATAAATTTTTTTATCCATATAATTACCTCGTAAAAAACTTGGATTTACTTTGTGTGTAAATATTGTAGCACTATGTAGACGGTATTACAACACCCACAAAACAGTCCGAGCGCAGGCATGGTGCTATTTGTTAGCAATTAAATTTAAAAAGCGCAATCGCCCCCCAACAAGTTGGGAAGCGACTGCACCAATGAAACTAAAAAGAATTTGCAATGTCATTATATAATATAAATCACAATAAGTCAATAGTTTTTTTATATTATTTATTATTTTGCAAAAAAAACTATACCTAAGTAAAGGGGCGCCCCAAATATGCGGTGCGGTTTTTGCGCAGGGGCATAAAAAAATCAAGGTGAAAAGCAAGGCTTATGGAGGGTTTGATCAATTAAATTTAAAAAGCGCAATCGCTCCCCAACAAGTTGGGAAGCGACTGCACCAATGAAACTAAAAAGAATTTGCAATGTCATTATATAATATAAATCACAATAAGTCAATAGTTTTTTTATATTATTTATTATTTTGCAAAAAAAACTATACCTAAGTAAAGGGGCGCCCCAAATATGCGGTGCGGTTTTTGCGCAGGGGCATAAAAAAATCAAGGTGAAAAGCAAGGCTCATGGAGGGTTTGAGCAATTAAATTTTAAAGCAAAATCGCCCCCCAAACAAGTTGGGGAGCAATTCTGCACCATATAAAATAGAAAAAAAGCAACTTAAGCATACAACAAGATTAGCTATAAGTCAAGAGCTTTTTGTAGTGTAAAAAAATTGTGGTGAAGGATGGGGCAAAATGGGGGGATTTGCAAAGCCTAAAGAATGGCTACAACGGTAGTTTGTAGTTGGTGTGGCTGGGGGCAACGCACCTGTGCACCAACAAAGGGGTTGTGTGTAAGCCTCAAACGCATAAAAAATAAAAAAAGACACTGAATCCCAAAATAGGATCCAGCGTCAGACTGGTCGAGATGACGTGATTCGAACACGCGGCCTCTGCGTCCCGAACGCAGCGCTCTACCAAACTGAGCCACATCTCGACGTAAAAGATAAAATAAGAAACCTCTACCGCAAGGATAGAGGTTCCCTCTGGTTGCCCGATAAGGATTCGAACCCTAACAAACAGAGTCAGAGTCTGTCGTGCTACCATTACACAATCGGGCAGTACATACCGATTTTTACGGCGAATGTTATTATACCTGTTTTTGTGGTGTTTGTCAATGCTTTTATAGCTGTTTTTTTAGCTTTTTTGACACCGCTTATTCCGACAGTTTTTTTCCTGCCCACTTGCAAAGCCTTCCACTAACTGGTATCATTAATATGGAGCGGTGTGTAGGCAAAAACAGCCCTACACCCTGCAAACTCAATCTCATTACGGAGGGGCGCAGTATGAATTCCCGACATCTTATAGATCTAAACGATTTTTCAGCCCAGGATATATCTACAATTTTAAGCATGGCCGAGGAGATTCGCCGCTGGCCCGATTACTACTACGGGGCCTGTCAGGGCAAGCTTATGGCCACAATGTTCTATGAGCCATCCACACGCACCCACATGTCCTTTCAAACCGCCATGTTGCGCCTTGGTGGGCGCGTAATAGGCTTTGACAACCCCCAAACCTCCTCGGTGGCCAAGGGCGAAACCATAAAGGACACCGTAAAGGTTATGAGTGGTTATGCCGACCTGCTTGTAATGCGCAGCCCTGTGGAAGGTGCCTGCAAGGCGGCCGCCATGTTTGCCGACTGCCCCCTGATAAACGCCGGCGACGGCGGACATCTACACCCCACACAAACCCTAACCGACATGGCCACCCTTATGGCCGAAAAGGGCACAATATCCGGCCTTTGCATAGGCCTTTGTGGCGACTTAAAGCATGGGCGCACGGTGCACTCTCTGCTCAAGATGCTTTGCCACTATAAAAACAAATTTGTGCTTATTTCCACCCCGGAGCTTAGAATACCACAGTACCTGCGTGATATGCTACACCGTGAGAACTGCGACTTTGAGGAGATAGACAGCCTTGAGGAGGCGCTTCCCGGGTTGGACGTGCTGTATATGACCCGCATACAGCGTGAGCGATTTGCCACGCCACAGGACTACGAGAACCAAAAGGATGTATACATACTGGACAACAAGAAGATGCTGCGTGCCAAGGCCGACTTGGTGGTGCTTCATCCCCTGCCCCGTGTGGACGAAATAGCCGTAGAGGTGGATGACGACCCACGAGCAAAGTATTTTGCACAGGCGATATATGGCGTATTTGCCCGCATGGCACTGCTAATACACATGCTGCAAAACGACAACCACCTGCCCATATCGCTGGGCAGTAGCAACGGTGTGCGGCGTTGTGCCAATCCACGCTGTGTAACAAATCAGGAGGCCTACCTTCCCTCCACATTTAGGACAGACCACGGTGCGGCCCTGTGCGATTTTTGTGACCATAGTTTTTAGCCCCTGCCAAAGCGGGGCGGGATCTGCCCAAAATAAATTGGCGCAGAGAATTAAATTACCACGCAAAAAAGCCCCCATCCAAGCGGATGGGGGCTTTATAATCACACTTATGCAGTGGGATTGGAGCTTTGGAACTTAGAGGGGTTGATCTTAACACCGGGGCCCATTGTGGTAGCAAGTACGCAGGAGCGCACATACTGACCCTTAGCGGCCGAGGGCTTTGCCTTAACTACTGCACCCATAAGGGTGTCAAAGTTTTCGGTTAGCTTCTGGGAACCAAACGACACCTTGCCAATGGGGCAGTGGATGATGTTGGTTTTGTCCAGACGGTATTCGATCTTACCTGCCTTGGCCTCGCTTACAGCGCGACCGGCGTCGGGTGTAACAGTACCGGCCTTGGGGCTGGGCATAAGACCACGGGGGCCAAGCACCTTACCCAAACGACCAACAAGACCCATCATGTCGGGGGTGGCAACTACTACGTCAAAATCCAGCCAGTTTTCTTTCTGGATCTTGTCAACCATGTCCTCAGCGCCAACAAAGTCAGCACCTGCGGCCTTGGCAGCGTCGGCGGCATCGCCCTTACAAAGAGCCAATACGCGCACGTCCTTGCCTGTGCCGTTGGGAAGTACCACAGCACCGCGAACCTGCTGGTCGGCGTGACGGGAGTCAACACCCAAACGGATGTGAACCTCTACTGTTTCATCAAACTTGGCCTTTGCGGTTTTTACGCAAAGTTCCATTGCTTCACTTGCTTCGTACAATTTCAGATGCTCCACCAAAGCGGCGCTCTCATTATATTTTTTACCGTGTTTCATAACACTTTCTCCTCCTTATGAGTGGTAAATAACGGATGTCTTTCCTCCCACTCGGGGAGATCAGTCTACTACCTCAACACCCATGCTACGGGCTGTACCTGCGATCATGCTTGCGGCTGTCTCAATGTTTGCGGCATTGAGGTCCTTCATCTTTGTTTCGGCAATCTGCTTTAGCTGCTCACGGGTGATAGTGCCAACCTTTGTTTTGTTGGGAACGCCCGAGCCGCTTTGTAGATTGATTGCCTTCTTGATCAAAACCGCCGCTGGGGGGGTTTTGGTGACGAATGTAAAGTTACGGTCGGCGTAAACGGTGATAACTACGGGGATGATAAGTCCCATATCGCCCTTGGTACGCTCGTTGAACTCCTTAGTAAACGCCATGATGTTGACGCCATGTTGACCCAATGCGGGGCCTACAGGGGGCGCCGGGGTGGCCTTTCCGGCCGGTATTTGTAGCTTGATATAGCCAATTACCTTCTGAGCCATTTTATTGCACCTCCAAAATAAGTGGTAAAAGATTTACATCAAAGTGTGTAATATCTTTTTTGTTCGGGGCTGTATGCCCCTCCCACAGTCGCATGCGACTTTTCCCTAAGTGGGATAAAGGTTATTCCACCAAAGGTTCAACCTGATCAAGCTCAAGCTCTACGGGGATTTCCTTGCCCATCATGGAAACAGTAACCTTGGTAAGTCCCTTGTCGGCGTCGATGGAGTCCACCACACCTACAAAACCCTCAAGATAACCGTCCACAACCGTGACAGAGTCGCCCACGTTGTAGCCCAGCACGATCTCTCGCACCTCTACGCGGAATTTGGATACTTCCTCCTCGGTTAGGGGAACCGGCTTGGTGCTGGAACCCACAAACCCTGTAACACCTCGTATGTTGCGCACTACATACCAGCTGTCGTCGGTAAGTATCATTTTGACCAAAACATAGCTTGGGAAGAGCTTGCGCTCCACCTCAACCTTTTTATCGTTCTTAATTTCGGTCACGATCTCGGTGGGAATTTTGACCTCTAAAATTAGGTCCTGAAGTTTACGGTTTTCCACAGCATTCTCAATGCTGGTAGCCACCTTGTTTTCATACCCGGAGTAGGTATGTACGACATACCATCTTGCTTCTTCGGCCATTTCGTTCCCTCCTTTGGTCTATTGTTTAGCCGTCTGCCACCATTAGATGGTCTTTAGTAGTAGATCCACCAAAGCGGTCAATAGCATGTCCAGTCCGCCCACAACAATGCCGGATATCAAAACAAATGTAATGACAATGCCGGTGTTGTTGAGTATCTGCTTCTTGGAGGGCCATGCTACCTTCTTGACCTCGCCTTTCATATCTCTGAAAGACCGGCCAATGCGGCTAAATACGTTGGGCTTCTTAGCGTTTTCAGACATTAGTAGCCCCTCCCTTACTTTGTTTCTTTGTGACTGGTGTGCTTGCGACAGAAACGGCAGTATTTGCTCATTTCCAGACGATCGGGATCATTCTTTTTGTTCTTCATTGTGTTGTAATTACGCTGCTTGCACTCTGTGCATGCCAATGTGATCTTGACTCTCATGTCGGCACCTCCTGTGTATTCGGATTTTGTTTGCCTCCCTCGCGGAGGAATCCTGTTTTTTTGCGCACAAAAAAAGAACCCCCGTAAGAGGTGTCAATATAATATCACTGTTTTGGGGCAAAGTCAAGGTTTTTTGGCTTAACTTTGCGGTTTTTTAATATATTTTTGCATTTGCACTAAAAACGGGGACATTTTTGACCCCAAAAGGGCCATAAGATGGCATACATAGGCAGAAAAACAGGTAAAAATGGGACGGCTTGCAGGGGCAGACCCCCACCATTGGGCGGGGCAAACAAAATTTGACTGTACCAAGGCCCTGCCTTTGGGGCGGCAAAAACCTGCCAAAGCCTCGGGTTTTGCACCCAAAAGATGCCTGCATAAGGGCGGTGGGAATAAATTTTAATTAGACTTGAAACCACGACATATTTTTTGTACAATAATATATATAGCTGAATATAGAAAGGTCGTGAACTATGAAAAAGATAGCAATTAGTTTATGTGCTTTGGCAGCCGTGGCGGTAGGTATTTTTATTTTTTACAATTCCACAAAAAGTGAACTGGAAATAAATATTGGTGCTCCGGTGGATGCAGGCACAGATAGATACAGTGAAAGCCTGGCTATTGCCCATGGCACAAAAGAATATTCAGATGAGGTTTATGCGCAAACCAATGAGATTATAGAAACTTTTGGCGAATATCGAGTAGCGCTTGCGCCTAAACTTAATGCACCTTATCATATTGAGATTGAGGTTGCTTTTGAAGAGGGAAAAACAATAATAAGAGATATTGGTACATACGCCGATGAAAATGGTATATTACAAGACTACGAGCATGAATTGATTTTTGATTTTATTGTTACAGAAAAAGTTACATACCCAAAGTGAAATAATTTTAATAAAAAAACCTGCCGATTCATTTTGGCAGGTTTTTTGCCTACAATGGCAACATCCCGTGCATGGGTTGGAGTGTATGATGACCCAAGCTTTGCCCATCCGGTGGGTGCCACTGCCATAGGCATGGGTGAGCGAGGGCCGAACAAGCGAGGTTATGGCAGAAAAGTAGGAGTATGTGCGGCCAAGGTGTGGGTGTGGTTGATGGGGCAAATGTGGCGCCCCCTGCCTGTGGCAGGGGGCGTGCAAAGCTTTAATGCGCATTTTGTGGGATAGCTGGCAGAGGCGCACAGGCAGGGCCACGATGTTTTTTGGGTCATAGGATTATGCAGATAAGGCCGGAACAACCCTCGTTTATAATGCGCTCAATGGTTTCCTGCATTTTAAGGCG